>CALCSX010000001.1 GCA_937894165.1 uncultured Saprospiraceae bacterium
AGGATCAATGCTTAAAGTTGTGAAATTGATTAAATATTAGGGCTTTGCCTGAAAGAAATTATACGGGTATTTTGTGAACTCGGTAATTAAAATTTCTTTCCGGCCGGTCCCTTCCGGAGTTCCGTTCCACCTCCGCTTCCTCTCCGGCACGACCGAGTCCTCCAGGCACCTAATGCAGATTTCTTCTTTACAAATCATTTTTCTATCGTGAAAACATTAGCTAATGAAAATATCTGGTAGTCCTAATCAATTAAAAGAAATTTGCCTCTTTTCATATCACCTCTAAAAGATGTTAACTGTATAATATAGAGTCCGGGGGGGTATTGAAGTGTTGGAATAGTAATGTTATATTGAAAATCAAATGGATTAATTTTTGAATTTTCAATAATTTTACCTGTAGCATCATAAATTTTGTATTCAACAAATATTTCTCCATCTAAGAATTCTACATTGATTTCCTTACTAGCGGGATTTGGGTAAATTTTAACTGCGGTATCTAATTCCTTCTCATTAACGCCAGATTCATTGCACAATTTGAGTGGATGTTCAGAGGTATCTTTTTCAAAGAAATCTAATGTCATATTCCAAAAAAGGCACGGCCTTTCTTCTAAGAATTCGATATGTTCTAAAATATGAAATTGCCATTTTTCAAAATCAACAGGATGTTTCCATCTATTGATATGATGAACCATTTCATCTTTGAGGTTTTCAGCCATTACGATTCCGATATTGGTGGTTCTATCCGGATGGAATGTATTTAGGAGTTCTAACTTAGTAGTTTCAAAGAATTTATTTTTAAAATCTTCATTTTCGATAAGTTTTTGAAAGAGAAATGTACTCCACAAAGGATTAGGCCATTCAGGATCAGTAGTATCTAGAACATGGTCGTAACTGTTGAAATATGGATCAAGCATAGCATCATCGTTATCAAAATAAATCCATCGCCATTTTCCATTAATGGATCTATCTCTCCATAATTCAAGATTGTTTCCGGGCCAGTCATATACGCCGTAGTACATTTTAGCCAAATAATAATGGATAAAATTATCAATATCAATTTGATCAGCTACAAAATTATAATTCATAAGGTCATCAAGATTATTATTTCTAATAAATTCTATCAAAGCTAAATAATCATCTGCGTTCCCTTCTGCTGGTTGCACTTCTACTTGCCAGACGTGTTCTAGTAAATCTAAATTATCTTCTTCAACTCCAAGCCTGTTTTCGAAATAATGCTTATCAATTCTTTCCCTTATATTGATCATTCCCCAGTAAGCACCATTGATAAAAAGAACTGCAGGTCTATATTCCTGCATTTCAATATCCCAGTCATGTATAATCCTTTGCGAAATTGCATCCGTTAAAAATGTTGTTAAAAATCCTTGTCCGGCATTTCTTAATTGTAAGGTATGAAATTCATTAACCTCATCTCCCGGGAAAAATTCATGCTTTAATTTTGGTGAACCTAATGCTTCTCTGGCATAAAGACGCAATGACTTTTGGGGTAATGATCGACTGGAGCCTCCATGTATTCTCATACCCACATGTTCCTCCACAGCTAATTTGTAGTCTGTTTCAAAAAAATGGAATGCTATTTCTCTTTCCCAATCACCTCCTCTATTAATAAAATTTCCAATTGTCCAATACTCATTTTCCATCACTTGTTCATCATAAGTAACACCGGGAACAAAAATCCCTCTATGATAATCAAACAAATCTGCCTCGTCAGCCAGGATGGATATGATTGGTAAATTGAATCGCTCATCATAATTAGGATCTATAAAATAACTTGCCGAAATCACCGGACTCACAGGCTCTCCTTGTTTGAAAGCTTGCGCTCTTATTACATTCGCTCTGAAATGATGCCCATCAGGAGTGTTCCATCTATATCGTTCGTCTGAAGAAGGATGATTTGTTGGAATATAAAGTATAGGATTATCCTCAAGTTCATCAGAAGTCTTTAAATTGATGCTTGTATTATACTCTAATGAGTGGGGAGTTGGTTTATTACCATTTGTTGTATAATGAATAGTTATATTCTCATCCGATGAAGAAATTTCTAATTCGAAAGGCTGTGTATAAAATCCTGATGGAGCACTGAATGCTATTTCACCGGTTAAAGAGGGAACATTTGAAGACCCGGGACTAGATCGATTGAAAAAATCCAAATTTTCACTTGCATCCGGGTATCTTCCATAGGATACATCT
>CALCSX010000002.1 GCA_937894165.1 uncultured Saprospiraceae bacterium
TTGAGGAATTAATCGCGATTGGTGCCCCGGGTCTGCGACAATTAGTTACCCGAGAAGCTGAAGAATTAGATGAAAAACTCGATCATCAGAATAGTAAAAAGAGGATTCTTGAACTTTGGGATGATGCTACAACGGAAATTGATAGATTGTGGAAAATGCTTCCAGAAGATAAATTCCATGATGAAGTAATCACCTTTGGTGCTTATCCGGGGACCGTTTTATCTTCAATTCTATATTTTATAGATAATGAAATTCATCATAGAGGTCAAGCTTATGTTTACTTAAGGACTTTAGGAATTGAGCCTCCGTATTTTTGGGAAAGATAGGATGGAAGCCAATCTAAGTCATTAGATTGGCTTTTACATCTTCAATTAAAGAAAGGACTTCTTGTCTGAGTCTCTCCGGTTCTATAATTGTAGCGACATCTCCAAACATTAAAAACCACCGAGCAATGCCATTGTCAGTGTCCGGAGTCATAAAGAGCATTTCAACTTTTTCACCTAAGTCACGTTCTGAAACGAAGCCATAATATTTCCTTCCCTGTTTCATAAATTTCACTATATCCTTTTGCACATGGATGATTACCCTGTTTTTGTGTACATCATGATAATTTTGTCTATGATCATCCATAGTCCCATGTTCTAATTCAAAAGGAATATTAGACCTCTCGATAGCTACAATACGATCAGTTCTAAATTGTCTATAATCATTTCTCAAGTGACAGTAAGCAAGTATATGCCAGTAATTATTTTCATAGAAGACTCCCACTGGTTCAATATGTCGTTGAGTTGGTTCGTCATTTAAAAATGATCTGTAATTAAGATTCACTTGTTTTTTCTCGGCTAAGCTTTCAAAAAATATCTGTAAAGCGTCGGGAATTTCCTTGTTGAACAATTCTGGTCTGGGGTGTATAATAATTTGATTGTCGAGAACATCGATCCAGTCTTTTTCTTTTCCTTTTAATACAGATTTTATTTTGTAAATAGCTGATTCAAAGTGGGCACCCAGTTTTTTATCAATAAATTCTTTCATTAACTTTTCAGCAGCTACAAAACTGCCCGCTTCTTCCTTTGTAAACATAATCGGGGGGAGCTTGTACCCCTCTATAATTGAATATCCGATACCTGCTTCCCCGATTATAGGAATCCCTGACGCTTCTAGAGAGCGGATATCTCGATAAATCGTTCTTAAACTCACCTCAAATCGCTCGGCTAAATCTTGGGCTTTTACTACTTTTCGAGATTGTAATTGTATAAGGATGGCTACAATCCTGTCAAAACGATTTAATGAATCCATGAAAATAATATTTTGATGGGAGGATGAATAAAGGTAAGAAATGTTTTATTTCTGTTAGGGAATTAATTTGTCCAATTTTGAATATTCGATTTTTGAAAAGTGGCGAGGATCTCTAGGTAATTTATTAATGTAAAGAATTTTATAATCAGGCAAATTCAAGTTAGCAATTTTATTTTCTATTTCAACTTTATTATAATCTTTGTTTAATTCTAATAAAATATAGAATTGATCTTTTTTGTAAAAAATAGTTCCACAAGAGATACCTTTTATATTTTGTAAATAGTTTTCGATGACAAATGTCGGGTAGGTGGTATTCTTTATTTTAATTAAGGTATTACTGCGTCCGGTTAAATATAAAATACCTGCATCATCTACAAAGCCACTATCTCCTGTCCTATGCCAATATTTAGTCCCATCGTTTATTTTATTAAGTTGAATTGCTTCGGGATTATTAAAATATTCCTGTAAAACATGAGGACCACTTACTATTATTTCTCCTATAGAATATGGAGACAGAAATAAGTCTGATATACTGGAATTTTTTTCAATGTTTATTTTTTGGTTTTTAATTTCAATTATTCCTAAACTTGTATATGGATTTATCGTGCCTACATTCAAGCCACGAAGTTCATTAGTTAGTCCATCATCGATCAAATCATCAACTTCGATGGAACTAATGGGCTCTGCTTCTGTAGAACCATAAATAATTTCTATTTGAGCATGCGGGAAAGCTTTTCTTAATAATATAGCATCATTTCTAAATACCGGAGCACCACCCGTAAATATAAAATTTAAATCTTTTAAAGATTCTTTTGTTTTTAAAAGTTCATCAGCTAATTGTTTTAGGAAATAAGGTGAACAAATCAATCGACTAAC
>CALCSX010000003.1 GCA_937894165.1 uncultured Saprospiraceae bacterium
AACTAATTTTCTCCTTGTTTACGCTAACCGCATTTCCCTGAATGGCTTTTCTCGCCTCACCTTTGGATTGAGTGATACTTGAATGCTCGCTTATCAAATCGATGATATTCAATTCTGTATGACCAAGCTTTTGACTGATAGTAAACGAAGGTATTTCATGCCTGATGTCCTCTAATTGGCGAGCTGAAAGAGAAAGGAGCTGTTCCTTACTCGCATTCTTATTAAAAAGTATCTCTGAGACAGCCTTAACGGATTGAAGCGCAGCTTCTGAGTGGATTCGGACAGTTAATTCCTCCGCTAATTCCAGCTTGACTTGCCTTGGCTCGGTTAATACTCTCTGGTCTACTTACTCGATTTCCTCCCTGGATTTAAAACTGAAAAACCTATAAAGCTTTGCAATGTCATTGTCATCAGCGTTGAGCCAAAACTGAAAAAACTTATATGGGCTTGTCAATGTGGGGTCAAGCCATATATTTCCCTCTTCAGATTTGCCAAACTTTTTACCGTCAGATTTCGTCAATAGGGGAGTAGTTAATGCAAATACCTCACCCATTTGTAGTCTCCTTACCATTTCTGTGCCCGCTGTAATATTCCCCCATTGATCCGAGCCACCCATTTGAAAATCACAACCGTACTTTTTTTTCAGCACAACAAAGTCATACCCTTGAATTAATTGGTAACTGAATTCTGTAAACGATAATCCTGTTTCTATCCTTTTCTTTACGGAGTCTTTAGAGAGCATGTAGTTAACAGTCAGCAATTTGCCTACATCTCTAAGGAAGTCAAGAACTCCCATGTCCTTGTAAAAATCGTAATTGTTCACAATCTCTGCGCGATTGGGAATTGCACCTGAAAAGTCTAACAATTTTTCAATCTGTTGTACCTGATGCGCTAAGTTCCTTTCAATTTCTTCAGGGGACTTCAACTGCCTTTCCTCGTCTTTAAAACTTGGATCTCCAATTCGACCGGTAGCACCGCCCATTAACACAATCGGCTTGTGACCATGCTTCTGAAATAAGGCAAGGATCATAACTTGAACCAAATTGCCAATCGTCAGTGAAGGAGCAGTTGGGTCAAAGCCGATATAGCCGGTTTTTACCCCTTTTTGTAGTGCAATTTCAGCCCCGGGTGTTATTTCCTGGAGCATGCCTCTCCATCGTAACTCATCAATAAATGACATATTGTAATAACTTTGATCTACAAAGGTATAATTATGATCACTCGCTATTGCAGTCTATTTTTTAGTTTTTACTCAGAATCACACAAATTATATCCGATCAAACACTGAAGATGGGTTTTGAGGTCGAACATCTAATCGCGAAAAGGGCTTTCAGGCATAGCCAAAAAGGATTCCTGAGATGGATTGTGTTAATTGCTCAGATTGCTGTAGGATTGAGCCTGGCTGTCATGATTTTAACCGTGTCAACAGTCCAAGGTTTTCAAAAAGAAATCGCTAATAAGGTTTTTGGCTTTTGGGGCCATATCTCTATCGCACATGCGGCACAGGACAGAAGCCTTTTTTCGATATCTATAAAAAAGGATTCAAACCTGCTCCATCAAATTCGATCCATAAACCAATTGTATGTGCGAAATGATGGGCAATTCAACTGGTTCTCTGATACAAAAGAACAAGGGGCGCTTCAAACTGCAGGTGGAGTAGATATCCAGTCGCATTATTACCGGGTATCATTACTTCCGGTGAAAATTTTGACGGTATAATACTCAAGGGTTTAGATAGGGAATATCCGGTAGCTTTTCTTGAAAATTATTTGAAAAAAGGCAAGCTGCCAGATTGGTATGGAGAGAGCCCCACACGGGATATTCTTTTGTCTGAACAAACGGCTAACAGGCTAGTTTTGGACGTAGGTGACAAAATGATTGTGTACTTCGTAGTTGATGGAAATCAACTGCGCAGATCTTTTAATGTATCTGGAATCTATAAGACCGGACTGGAGGAATATGACCGAAAATTTGCTTTAGTTGATCTTAGAGTAATCGGTCAACTGTTAGCCTGGGAGGACAATGAAGTGGGAGGGTATGAGGTGTTACTTAAAAATATACAAGACATAGACTTGATCACTGAGTATATCTATTTTGATCTATTACCAGATAATTTATATGCAGAATCCATACGAAGAAAATACCCCAACATATTTGAATGGTTGGATTTGCAAACTATCAACAGGGATCTGATAATTGCTCTCATCGCAATTGTCGCTGTGATTAATATGATAACAGCTCTATTAATCCTCATTTTGGAACGAAGCTCTATGATCGCAATTCTGAAATCTCTTGGTGGTACTGATTGGCAAATAAGGAGGGTGTTCCTTTTTATTGCCTCATATATTGTTGGCATAGGCCTTTTGATAGGAAACGTTCTTGGATTGGGCTTGGCAATTACACAGTCTGTTACGGGTATCTTTAAGCTGGATGAAACAAATTATTACCTATCTGAAGTGCCTATTCACTTTGATGTTTTTGGTATCGTGATATTGAATGTCCTTACTTTTGTAATCACTGTTTTGTTTCTCCTGATTCCCAGCTTTTTAGTGGCAAAAATTAACCCGGTAAAGCTATTGCACTTTAAGTGACCACTTTTATTACTTGATATTTTTAGTGTGTACTCTTTAAATGAGAATGATTAAGTTTGCACAGCAAGTTGATGTAAATATGGATTCAAAACCTGGCCCGGATGATCGAATATTATGGTGCAATCGATGGGAAATTAGTACAGCTAGAGGCGCTACAGCCTGATTGCTGGATAAATATTTCCCCTTCTTTTGACCATGAGCAAATTGAAGAACTTGCCTCTAGTTTAGACATCCCAATTGACTTCCTTACTGATTCTCTCGATATTGATGAAAGGTCCCGATACGAAAAAGAAGAGGAGATTCGGTTAATAGTAATAAATACACCTATCCTGAATGAAGAAGAAGCCGAAAATGATGCTATTTACATCACAGTTCCAATCGGCATTATTCTCCACCCAAGTCATGTAATCACAATCACATCCTTTGTGAACCCTGTTATCGAAATGTTTATTGACGGTAAAGTGAAAAACGTAAGTACCTCAGATAAAGAACACTTCGTATTGCAGTTGTTCGAGCAAACTGTCTACTATTTCTTGCTGTGCTTGAAAAAGCTAAATCTCAAAAGGTCCTTGATTGAGCAAGAGCTATTTAACTCATCTAGAAATGCTGAACTTAAGCAGTTGCTGCGAATAGAAAAAAGTCTGGTTTACTTTGTGAACTCGCTTTCATCCAATGAATTGCTAAAGATGAAAATGAAAAGAACAGATTTTCTGAATATTGCAGCGGATGAAGATAAATCCGACCTGTTTGAAGATATTATCATTGATAATAGTCAGGCTTTGGAAATGGCAAATGTGCACACCACTATCCTCAGTGGAACAATGGAATCTTATGCTTCTATTATTTCCAACAACATGAACGTGTTTATCCATAGACTTACCATCATTACTATTGCGCTAATGGTACCGACACTCGTGGCGAGTTTTTTTGGAATGAATGTGCCGGTTCCCATGGCAAATAACGCCAGCGCTTTTCCTGTTTTGATTATTATTAGTATTGCTATAGGCTTGCTCCTGGTGTGGTTTTTCAGGAGAAAAAATATGTTCTGAAGCCTTGGCAAAATACTTATTAACATATAATCCCCAATAATTGACCTGTTTACACATTGACAATATGCAGCTATGCATTGATTATCAAATGTGTACATATATCAGAAGTCGAAGCTGTGAATAACTGCCTAAATCAACTAACAATCGGGCAGTAATTTTATATGGGTAAATTCCTAATCCGCAAATATGCCCTGGAATGCCCATTCGCGGGATTCTAAACCGATTTAAACCCTATGATTGATTCAATTCTGTGATGAGCGTATCTGTGCCGGCAACGGCTTTCTGTTTAATATGTCGAAAGAATTTGTGTGTTTTGAAATGTACTTCGGAAGGGTC
>CALCSX010000004.1 GCA_937894165.1 uncultured Saprospiraceae bacterium
GCTTTTACGGCCATTCCAAAGCCTCCCACAGGATCTTTTGTTAGTCTACTAGCTCCAACATCTAAACGTCCTGAGTAGGGTAGTTTTACCAAATCAATTATTGGGGCATTATCGAAAAAGAAATTATCATCGATAAATTCAACTTCAACATTCTCCTCATCGAATACATTTTGGTCAAAATCAAAATTGAAAGTAAAGCCATTCATTGATTGAACCATGTTGTCTTCAGACCCAATTACAATAAAAATAGTAGCTGTGTCACCTATAAAAAGAGAATCTTCAGGTAATATTAAAGTAAAATCGTTGCTATTTAATGATACTTCTTGAATAATATGAAATGCATGTGTGTTTAGATAGAATTCATCTAAAGATTCAAGATCTTCAAAAGCAACTTCTCCATTTCCATCACTATCCACGAATTTAAGATCTATCGGAAGTACACCTTGTGTTCTATTCCAATTTGGACCTTCTTGACCTATCCATAAATCCTCGCTGTTTTCACGTGATTCTCCAGTCTCCCCCATATTATAGCCAAGTGATAACAGATCTAATCCCGAAACAACGCCATCATTGTTAGCATCACCGGGCCAAATACAATCATCTAAACAGAATTCAATGGGTTGATAATCCAGAACATCAACTGTGATAGTCATATTTTTGCAAGGCTCTTCAGGTACAGTGCAATAATTCAGGTAAAAAATATCTTCTCCTACAAAATCGGTAGAAGGTGTATAAACCATTAAATTATATCCACTGAAAGATTTACCGTTTATTTCATCTTCGTGATATCCGGGATAATAATCTAAAGTTCCATGAGTTGGATAACTTAAAAATTCATAATCAAACATTTCAAAATCAGAATTAAACCTGATAATTAGTGGAGAATTTTTAGAGGTTGTTAAATTGTAATTATTCAATTGGGGGGCATGAGAAATGACCTGAATGGTGACAGTCGCCCATTCACAATTATTTCCTACACATACCTTGTAACTAAATTCAGTGTGTCCCACAAAACCATCCTCAGGCTCAAAAAGAAATTGTCCGCCTTCTATAAAAGTAAGAAGACCGGTATCAACTAAAGTAAATGAATCAATCAGTAAAGAATCAAACAAATCATTTTCAAATACATCAAATTCTAAAGCAGTATTGATGGATGTTCTATAAAAGTCATTGGCTAAAAAGTCATTTTGAATTTCCTCAGCATCTAAATAAATTATATAGGTCTGAGTTTTTATAAAATCACCCACTATTTTTTGAACTGTAATCGTGTCATTTTCTGATTGATTAGCATAAGGTGTATACTTAATGACATTTGGTTTATGCGTAATCAAATAACCTTTTGAGGGTCTTTTGAGGTAGGTGAATTTATCAAAATCAAAAACCATGAACAATTCATCATCGTTTTTAAGATAACGAATAATTGTATCATTAGAATTTTCTGTAAAGGTTTCCCGATATTTAATATTGATATAGGCATCATCGCATTCATCAATACCATTGCAAATAATATATCTTAAATACAATTCATTACCCTCCTCGTTAAAGTATGTAAATAAATTTGTACTATCTATAACTACATCTGCATCGCTGGAATTTAGCTTAATTACATTAACTATTCCAATGGAGTCTTCAGCTATTAAATCGTTGGATACAATATTAAGGATGTTTGTTGAATCCTTATCCAATAAATAAAAATCATTGTTGGCTATAATACCTTTTACCAAATATTTGTAAGCTTCAAAAGAGGTAATCGTATCTCCATCTTGAACTGTTTCAATTGCTAGTATAATGCTATCTGTTCCGGTAAATCCGGGATTTGGAGAATACACTAAAAATTTACAAAGTGTACCAATATTAAAAAATGTGGCTGTGCCATTGGTAGGCTCTAAAATAATGCTGTGAGAATCCTTAATAGCAATATGAGTGGAATTGCTGGTGCCTTTCAACATAATCTTTGTCTCATAAATATCCTGACCGTAAAGTCCGGAAAAACAAATGAGAAGCAAAAGGATTAGTTTTGCTTTAAGTAAGTTGGTTAATATCTCAGGTCTCATATCGTAACGATATCTCTAAATCAACCACAAGATAAAAAACTAATCTGAAATAGTTCTAAAAAATTTATTATTTTTATATATAAATTGTACATTACCACTTATTATTATATGTTTTAAAAACATATTTATTATATTATTATTTTTAATAATATCTATACTACGAAAAGATAATGACCGATTCAAAGCTAGTATCTACCCTACTAACACTATCAGTTTACGAATTAAACCAATTGCAAAAATTTGTAAATTCCCCATATTTTAATGCCAATCAAAATATAATTAATTTCTATGAAATATTGTATAAGTATATCAAAAAGGGTCAAGAATTAACTGATTGGAAATCTACTATTTACGAAAGTATCTTTAAGGAAGATTACAATGATGAAAAGTTTAGAAAATTATCGACCGACTTGTTGAAACTAGTGGAAGAATATTTGATATACGCTGCATTTGAAGCCAACAAAATGAATAAAACAACTTATTTATTGGAGGCTCTAAGAAATAGAAAAATTGAAAAACTCTACAGAACAAGTATTAAGAATGCCCAGAAATTGAGTGAAAGACAATATGAGCGTTCCTCCTCGTTTTATTTCTTTAATTATCAGGTGGAAAAATTGATTTTTGATATCACTGAATTTGATTTCAAAAGAACAGTAAAGACCAATATTGAGGTGATATCAGAAAATTTGGACATATTTTATATGGCTGAAAAGTTAAAATTTTATATTGATATGCTTTCGCGAAAACAATTTGCCACGCATCAATATAATATGCTTTTTATGGACGAAATATTGAGTCATATTGAAAAAAATGATTTTTCGAAGTACCCTAATATCAATGTTTATTATCAAATTCTACAAACCCAACTAAAACCTAACGATACCATTCACTTTTTCGAATTGAAAAAGTTAATACGAAATCATATTAATACATTTACAGTAACAGAAGGCACTCAAATATTAGGCTCTGCTATGAATTATTGTGTTGGACAAATAAATCTAAATAATCCGCAATTTCTTCAGGAGTTTTACGATATCATGAAGGAGTATCTAGATGAAGAATATTTTTACACCGATGGAAAATTAAATCCATTTGTTTTTAAAAACATTATAGTAACCGGTCTTAGACTTAAGGAATATGATTTTGTCGAAAATTTCATATTTTCATATAAAGATAAATTGCCGGAAGATTTTCAAGAAAATGCTATTTCATACAACCTGGCACAGCTATATTTCTATAAAAAGGATTACCCTAAAGTACTTCAAAATCTCACCAATCTTGAATACAATGATATTTCATATAATCTGGGAGCTAGGTCAATTCTTGTAGCAACCTATTATGAAATGGATGAATATGATCCTTTGCAATCTGCCATCAGCAGTTTTAATGTGTATTTGTCTCGCGCTAAAGGTACAATCCCTGATAGACGTAGGAAAAGCTATATGCAATACTTGAAATATGTTAAGAATATTTCTAATCACATTCCCGGAGACAATAAGAAAAAGGAAAAATTGATCGCCGAATTGGATAAAAACACAGGAGTGGCAAGTATCAATTGGTTGAGAGAAAAACTAGCTGAACTTTAATCAGGCTTCAAGGCATTTTTATACACTTCCAGACATCGCTCCCTAGCAAATTTATGATCAACTATAGGTTTTGGGTAACTTTCGGTACCATACTCTGAAACGTATTTTTTTACATACGCTCTATTCTTATCAAATTTTTCCAATTGTATATTGGGATTAAAGATTCTAAAATACGGCGCAGCATCAGTTCCGGATCCTGCAGCCCACTGCCAACCCCCATTGTTACTGGCCAATTCAAAATCAAGTAATTTCTCTGCAAAATAAGCCTCCCCCCACCTCCAATCAATAAGCAAATGTTTGGTGAGAAAACTTGCTGCCACCATTCTGACTCTGTTGTGCATAAAACCTGTAGAATTTAATTCTCTCATCCCTGCATCTACCAGTTCATAACCAGTTTTCCCATCGCACCAGCTTTTATAATCCTTCTCATCATCTCTCCATTTTATATTATCATATTCTTTTCTGAATGATTCATTGACAACTCTTGGAAAATGAAATAATATCTGACTATAAAACTCCCTCCAAATCATTTCTTTAACAAAAGTTGTATTCAGTTTGAATGCCTTAAAAAATTTTTCACGTACACTTACTGTTCCAAACCGGAAATGTAAGCCTAATTTGGAGGTCCCATTGATAGCAGGAAAATTGCGAGTCTGATCATACATTGAAATTTTGGATTGCTCGACAGTTTTAGAAGGGAATTCAATATCAAGTTTTTCAAATCCTATTTCCTTAAGTTCGGGGAAATCAGCCCAAAATTCATAGTAATTATCCATGGATTCACTTTCAAATTCCTTTAAAGGACCTGCATCTCTTGAAATTCCTTCCATGTCCAGACGACGCAACCATTTTTTACTATAAGGAGTGAATACTGTATATGGTTTATCATCATCTTTCAATATAGTATCAGGTCTAAAAATGAGATGATCCAAAAACAAATGAAAATCTATTTTCTTGAAATCAAGAATTGCTGAGATATCATTATCCCTTTTAATTCCATAGGGTTCAAAATCTTCATTGCAATAGACATTCGATATAGAATAATTTTGGCATAAATCTTTCCAAATCTCTTGTGGATAACCATATTTAATAAGGATCCCGGAATTGAATTTTTTAAGTTCCTTATTAATATTCAACAACTCATTATAAATAAAATTTACTCTGGCATCTCTCTTGTCCTTTAAATCATCGAGAATATTTCTATCGAAGATAAACAAGGGTAATACCTTATTTCCTGATTGTAATGCGTGATACAATCCGCAATTGTCAAACAATCGCAGATCCCTACGAAACCAAAACACGGTAATTTTTTCCATTTTTGACATTTGAAATCAAAATAACAACTTATCGAAAGCACAATAGTTCGATCTCGATGTTTATATTTAGAGAAACGCCAAATAATATTACGTAATGCCAATTAAAAATTTTATCTTTGTAGATTAATTGGGTGTCCAATTAGTTAATATTTAGTATTTTATGATTTTATTTGAAGAATCGGGACTTTCTCCTGAGATCGTCAAAGCCGTAAAAGAGATGGGCTTTGAAAAATTAACCCCAATTCAGGAAAAAGCAATTCCACACATTCTGAACTTTAATCAGGATGTTATAGCCTCAGCGCAAACAGGTACGGGTAAAACTGCTGCCTTTGGTCTGCCAATAATTGACAGAATTGATGCCAACAAATCACATACGCAAGTTTTAATTCTTGCACCAACACGTGAGTTAGCAATTCAAATTGCTGATGAACTTACACATTATTCGAAGTACCATAAGAAATTAAATGTTGTTGCGGTTTATGGAGGAGCCAATATTGTTCCTCAGATCGCAAAACTTAATAGCAATCCGCATATTGTCATCGGAACTCCGGGACGTACCTTGGATCTTATCAACAGACGAAAACTTTCATTAGCTGATTTAGATTTTGTCGTATTAGATGAAGCTGACGAGATGTTGTCAATGGGTTTCTCCGAAGATTTAGATGAGATTTTATCGCATACACCGGAAGAAAAGCAGACCCTACTTTTTTCCGCTACCTTGCCACCACAGATCAAATCTTTGGCAAAAAAATATATGCATGACCCTTTAAATATCTTTACAGGGGAGCTAAACAAAAGTTCAGATAATGTTAAGCATGTATTCTTTAAAGTTCAGAATAGCGATAAATATGAAGTTCTAAGAAGATATATCGATCTAGACAAAAATTTCTTCGGCATAATCTTTTGCAGAACGAGAAGAGAGACAGGTGAGATAGCTGCTTTATTAATGAAGGACGGCTTTAGAGCTGACGCTATTCATGGAGAATTATCTCAGGCACAGCGAGATACTGTGATGGATAAGTTTCGTAAAAAGATCGTAACTATCCTTGTTGCTACAGACGTTGCTGCGAGAGGAATTGATGTTGAGGATTTAACACACGTTGTCCATTATCAATTGCCGGATGACCTTGAAGTCTTTATACACCGGAGCGGAAGAACAGGAAGAGCCGGAAAAACAGGGATATCTGTAGCTTTAGTGAATAAGAAAGAGATCTCACGTATTAAAATGCTTGAAAAGAAATTTAAGCAGCCTTTCGATCAATTGGAAATACCAAAACCTCACGATGTATTTGCATCCAAGTTAGAGAGATTAGGAAATAGAATCCTGGAAGCAAAACAGAATACTGAAGCTATTGATTTGTTTTTTGAATCCTTCAACACAAAATTTGCTGACATCTCCAAGGAAGATTTGCTTAAGCAAATATTGTCTATAGAGTTGAGTGAACTGACCAATTCAAGCTTAAATGACAATTTAGGAAAGAACTCACGAAATGATGATGATTATGATAGCGGTTCACGCAGAGGGCGAGAGGGGCGTGAAGGGCGATTTGGTGAAGTTGACAATTCAAATTTCAGCAGACTTTTTGTCAATCTCGGAAATAAGCATAATATCAATCCGGGTACATTGATTCAACTCTTTAACAGCATTTCTGATGGGGCTGATTTCCCAATCGGCAAGATTGAAATCGAGAGTGGTTTCTCATTTATAGAAGTACCTCACGATATTGCCGATAAGTCTCTCGAACTACTTAATGATTCTAAATACAAAGGTTTCAGATTAAGTATAGAAAGAGCTAATAAAAGCTCAAGCAGAGGCGGCGGCGGTGGCAATCGCAGAGAAAGAGGTGGAAGTGATAGAGGGGGAAGCAGTGAAAGAAGCGGTGGTGGAGATAGAAAGGCAAAATACGGTCGCAGCTCCAAACCAAAAAGTGACAGCGGTCCGGACAAAAGCAGAAAAAGAAGATCTTACAATTAAAGATTATAATAGTCCCATTCAACCTTTGAGTGGGATTTTTTTTGGTCTAAATGACATTTTCAAGTGAGCTTTCATTTAACACAATTAATGATCCCCTTTCATTAAAATAATCTTCTATCTTAATTCCTGACCAGGAATCTCCACAAGAATTATGAATCCTCGCACCATCTAAAACCAAAGTTGCTCCGGCTTTAATCAATATTGAACTATTAGCAGGCATGGATAATCTATTTCTTAGAACTAGCGTCCAGCCCTTCTCAATTATAATATTTCTATCGAAATCTCTTTCTCCATTCAATACTATGTTTCTATTGACAACCAAAGTAGGGTTTAATGAATTAATATCGCACCAATCTTTTTTTATGAATTTCTTAACCTGACTACTCTCCTTATTAATATTCAGTTGAATTTTTGCGATCTGGCAAGGTGTCATGGCGATTTGATGCGTATTATAGTCCATAAGATTATTAGACCATAGACTATCGCA
>CALCSX010000005.1 GCA_937894165.1 uncultured Saprospiraceae bacterium
CTCTGTTTGTTTTTATTGCGAATAATAGTTTAATTGCCCAATCAGCAGAAGCGGATTTCCTTATAGTTATTAAATCAACTGATAATGGTGTAGAGCTGAACTGTATCCAAGGATGTGATTTTAAGGAATTGTCGTTTTCCTATGGTGAAAAACCTGAACCTGTCAACAACAACGGAATGACATCATTAACTACAGATCTTGCTCGTCAAAATGCTGGCGATATTCCTTCCGATTACTTTCTTTTTACTGTAGAGAAAAATGGGGAAGGTGCACTCTTAAAAGGTATTCATGGAACATATTGGAAAACCCTAGAAATCAAACATAATCCGAATTTGACACAAGCCTTTAATCAAAATGGGCATGTCTATTAGGATTTTGAATGGAAATAATTTCTGTTCGGTGGCTGACCAAGCTCCTGAGTCGAACTGCGGTCACTGAGCAAAATCGAGATAAGGTCATTGAGTGAGACGAAGTATCGACTTACGACTCCCTGACTTACGACTAAAATAAGGTCATTGAGCGCAGTCGAAATGCCGACTTACGGCTAATTAAACTTACGACTTACAACTCCCTGACTTACGACTGAAAATTAAGGTCATTGAGCGCAGTCGAAATGCCGACTTACGACTAAAAATTAAGGTCACTGAGCGAGTCGAAGAGCCGACTCCCTGACTTACGACTTACGACTCTTTGACTATCCGTTGAGAGTTGAACAATTTCTTAATTTCACATTTCCGCTTATTCCTCTACACCCAACTCAAGCACATCCAATGCATCTATAGCCTCCAACCTAAGTAAATGTCGTTTATCAGAAGCCATACGATTGAAACTTTCCCTTGCAGATTCTATGTCGCCATTTTTTAGATCAATCATTGCCAAATACCATTCAGATTTCTGTCCGATACTTGTCCCAGGATCTTCAATGCCTACAAGAATTTCTGCTGCTTTCTCCATTTCTTCTTTTTCGTAATGAATCATCGCTAGATAAAACTGTACAGTATCATTCCCCGGCTTCTCCTCTAGCAATTGCTGCCCTATTTCCCGAGCCTCATCATACTTATTGAGTTTATAGGCAATCATAAAATCATCCAATCCATGTTTAACCTCCGCTTCGCCCATGAGGGTAGGAAGTCCCGGATCTTTGA
This sequence comes from uncultured Saprospiraceae bacterium, assembly GCA_937894165.1. GTDB lineage: Bacteria > Bacteroidota > Bacteroidia > Chitinophagales > Saprospiraceae > CALCSX01. The sequence goes on from CALCSX010000005.1 coordinate 1,146, forward strand.
AATCAATGCTTGCATAAATATGTTCGTAGTTCGTTCCGGATGAATAATTATCCGTCAAGAAGAAATAGGCACCTACAAGCAATGTAATGGAAGCTGCCAGAGTAAGTACAGTTCTCAAGCTGACAGTTTTAGTTTGCTGAGCTTCACGGCCGATAGTGTGAATTTTCTCTTTTATAGCGGCAAATTCGATCGCCTTTATTGCCTTTTTGTGCAGCTCGAAATCCTTTCTGAAGACTTCATCCTGCTGTAGTCTTAGTTCAAAGTTATTTTTCTCCAGTTTAGAGAGTTTATCGTTCAAATACTGATCGAATAATTCCATTTGATTTTCCATGGTTGTAAAATTAAATTGTGTTATCAAAAAAAGTTTTCAACTTCTCCATGCACCGATATTTTTCATTTTTGACGCTTGAGGGCTGCATGTGAAGCAATTCAGCAATTTCTGCCATCGATTTCTTCTCGTAGTAATACAATTTGAGAATCGTTTGACATTTTTCGCCCAGCTTTCCAAATCTGCCTTCAAACTGAGCTATTTCCTCAGAGGAGATGAGCTCATTCAGTACATTAGAACCTGAATCTTCATTGTCAATGGTTGGATTTAATGCCACACTTCGCTTATAATCCGCACTTTTAAGTCTGTCAAGCCATCGATATTTAGATATTTTGATCAGATAAGAGCTAACTTTTACTCCATCTTGCAAAATAAATTTATCCTGCTTGACATTGTCCCACAGCGCCACCATTCCATCCTGTAGGACATCCTCAGCATCTGCTTCCTTGCCATTATTATTGAGTACAAAGGATTTAACAGAAGGAAAGGCCGTACTGTACAGCACCCGAAAGGCTTTGTCATCACCCTTTCTGATTCCTTCTACCAGCTCCCCATCACTCAACAATTGTTTTTTTCCACCAAACAATGAACGAATCATGATTCACTTTTTTGATTCCTAAAATAATCTGAAAATCGCCAATTAATCTAATGACGCATTTTCAGACTCTATAATTTCTCTTTTCTCTAAGAACATTAAACGAAGTAACCAATTGTCATCTTGATTTCTCACTATTTTGAGTTAATTTCTTTAAGTATTCCCTCAAGATAATGTCCTTTCCATATTTGTACATAGAAATGAGTTCTAAAAAGTCATCAATAGCCGCTGAAATCTTAAAAATTTATTTTTCAATGCTAATAGATTTCAAAATTTATTTTCCTAAGCGGAAGCCGATCTTGACATGACCGGCTTCCTAAGGAATCAAAAAAAGAGAATTATTTGCTCTTGCGAGATTTAGCTATGGTGTGCCTTAATTCTCCGGATTTCAATTTATAATTGATTGCTAATGAAATTTCTTTCGGGGTGTAGGCATTTCTCAACTTTTTAGACATGTTCGATGGTTCAGCAGATCGAGCAGTTGTTCTGTTTTTGATGTCTTCTGCTGACGCTACCTCACTTGGAGGAGTTAATCCAATCACCGTTCCTCCTTCGATCCATACCGGTCCTCCATATTCATTTGTTAAGAATTGATAGTTGTTGGCTTCATTGCTTTCATTGACCACATTGAAAGGATCCGCTATAGCTACTAGGTAATAATATCCCGTGATGTTTGGCATTTCGTAATACCAATCGATATAGTCTCTTTCATTATTTGTAAGAACTTCAGCCATTCCCTGTCTTGATGGTAAGTCAATATTTGTCCACCAATTACCGGATAATCCAATTCCTCCTTCCTCTAATGGTCCATCTTCACCTTTAGCACCATATTGATCTGTATAAAGATCATACAAAAGCACTCCCGAATCGTTGATATCATAGGCATTGTAATATAAATACACCATGCTCCACTCTTTAGAAGATGATAAGGTGCTATTTCCCAGATTGTAGATATTATAGCTCATTACACGGCTGTTGAAAGAAGAGCCTTCTTGGTCAATATTGTCTCCATATACCAGTGGCATAATGTTGAAATCACCGCTTGCATCCGGATCAATGTTGTCAGGATCAAATTCAGAAGTACTGTTAGTCGCTACAAAGGCCAGGAAGGTAAAATTCGGTGAAACCACCAAGTCGTAATCAACCCAAATGAAACCGCTATCTCCCCATGTGCCTCCCCAAGAATTCAATATCCTGAAAGCTCCTCGAGGTCCTTTTGCATCATCATAACCAACTATAACCAAGGCGTGATTGCCATGTTGACCTTGATTAGCAGATCCTTGAGAAGTCATCACATCATCACTAGTCCATGACATAAAATTCTGATCTGTAGCCATACCGATCAGTACCGGTTTGTCTTCTGAAATATATCGCTTGAATTCGTCAACTGTGATTTCTATCTTTCTATAATTGGCAATCTTATTCTTGCCTGCATTATCTGTAAGATTAGGATTAAGCAAGGACTGAGAGCAATCGCCGATATTCACATAAGGAGCAGCTTGGTGATCGGCAACACCTCTTTGAACCATTACGTCTAGGGCAGGTACAAAATTAGTTCCATCACAGTTGGGGCCTTTTTCAAAGTCCGGAATAGCAAAAAACAGATCCGCAGGACTTGTCTGGCTTGCTGGGCTGGTCAATTGAGCTGTTTCCAGATTATTATCGATAGCATTTAAAGCCGTTTTCATATTGTAGCCTGCTGCCCATGCCACGCAAGTGCCATATTGTCCTTGATCGCCTACCGGGGGAAATCTGTGGGTAAGGTCGTAGGCTGCCGGTACATTCCCTGAGCCAAAATTAAATCTGAAATCACTCGGAATACTATCCGGATTGTCACTGCCTTGCAATCCTGTTGAGTAATTGCCCGGATTCTTTGGTCCTCCGTCATTTGGATCGAAGTCGTCTCTCTTATCACATGAGGTGAAAGTAAGAAATAATAATGCTGTGAAAATTGCTATTAAGTTTAAAGTTTTAAAGTTATTCATCGTAAAAGTTTTTAATTGGTGTGAATTAAAGGTTACATGTTTGAATAAAAACCGGCTTGTATTCTTGCTTACCGGCAATGAGAGGAGGAATTACTGTACAAATTTTATTGTCTTGGAACTCCGTAGAGAATTTACAATCCAAAAACTCCAATCTATCCAAATATTTCCCGTTATTAAAAGTCACTTTGTCATTGAATTCCCCGTAGTTGAAGAAGGCATTGCCTCCGACCCGGATTTGACTGAAATCACAATACCCGTTCCATTGTACATTAGAGGCCTGAAGGGTGTTTTGCAGTCTTGCTCGCTGAAAATTTGCCACTCCGCCGATTTCGCTATCGAAAATATTCATATAGCCATCGACATGTAGATTTGAAACATTCAGATCACCGGCAAACAAGCATTTCTCAAACAAAACATTGCCCAGAATCCTGGAGCCTACGAATGAGGCATGCTTGTGAATGATTGATTTGCTTAGATCTAAATTTCCGTCAATTCGAGTATTATCCATATTGATATTGCCATTGAGATGACAATTCAATAAGCGAATACTACCCAAAAATCTCGAATAATGTCCTTTGACATAAGTTGTGATGTTACCATTGATGGTGCAGTTGATGAGAGTCAGTTCACCTTTGATAGTTGTTTCCAATGTGTTTTCACCTATCATTTGGCTTATGCCGGCATCCAAAAGATTGATATCGCTCTCTATTGTTTTTCCTACTAATTGAATGTTTTTTCCATTTCTCAGATCTTTCGCTAGATCTTCCCATCGAATAATCGTTGATTCTGAATCCGTTCCTGAAGAAATTGAACATCCAATAATGATAGTAATGCAAATTGCCAATAAAGCTCTCATAATTTTCTCTTTACCTCACTATAGAATTGATCGGTGAAAAGTCATCAAGGAGCAGAAAAATTATTGGAATTGAACTCGCTTATTATTAGAGAGCAATGGAGATTATCATTTTGGACATTTAAGGATTTAAATTGAGTACTTAACTAAACTTAGGTAATATCAATTTCCAACATCAAAGCTGGCGCAAGTTTACAAATTGTGTCTCAACTTAAACTTCTAATATTACTTATTATCGCTCTTTTTTAATTTTTAAAACAGAGAACTAGGTTTCTCTAAATGTCCCGGATGGGACGAAACATTCCCATGCTGGCGCAAGTTTGCAACTTGTGCCCCAACTTAAACTTCCAATATTACTTTTTTATCGCTCTTTTTTAATTATTATTTTAAAAACACAGAACTAAGTCTCTCAATATGTCCCGGATGGGACAATATGTGGGTAGTAAATAAATCTATATAATTCTCCCGTCCCGGATGGGACGAAACATCCTGAAAGCAATACCTAAATAAGTCGCAATTTCGAAATTCTATAAGCGATATTTCCACCTCAAAAAAAACATAAAATTTTTTGATGACCTTTTTTATCCTACTTCTATAGCTTAATGTAAGTCGAAGCGGACGCATCAAAACTTAATTTCAACTTATAATTAATAATCATTAAAAGAGAAGTAATCATGAAAAATCTATTTACCTTAATCTTGTTAGTTTTTTTACCATTATTATTGGCTGCACAATCAGGAATTGGTTTTAAAGGCGGCATTAATTTTTCCAACCATGCTTTATCTGATCAACAAAAAGACCTTTGGAATGCCAATTTAACTCCGGGATTTCAGGCAGGAGCTTTCTACGACCTTAGTTTCGGAGGAATGTTCGGTCTTGAAATAGGTGGTATTTTCTCAAGAAGAGGAACTGCCAGAGAAACCAAAGTACCGGTCTTCTCCGAGAATTTTATTACCTCTACCAATGCTCAAGGCGTAACAACTGTAAGCGATTTTACTGGAAATATAGATTACAAGGAACAGATCAGTTATTTGGATTTTCCTGTCATGTTTAAATTCAACCTGCGCGGCAGAGGTATAAGCCCGTACTTTATGGCCGGTCCTCAGCTTTCTTTTGCTATGGGAGCGAATAGAAAAGACATTTTCTATCAGGGGAGTCTTGATAATTACACATTCGATGGTACCAATTATACTTTTATCAATACAACTACTGTTGATGACGCGTCTGCTAATGTAGAGCTAGAAATAGGAAGCGGAAGAAATGATCAAATTAGACCTACAGATTTCGGTATAGCTATAGGAGCCGGTCTGTCTGTCGAATTAGATTTCGGATACATTGTAGCAGATGTAAGATATTTTATGGGAATGTCAAATATCGTTAACTCTAGTAATCCAATCCTTGACACCAAGAATCGATCAATCATGATCAACGTAGGATACATGTATCCGATCGGTGGATGGTAAAAAAATAATTGCCCACCTCCGGGAGGATAGATTAGGATCTACCTATGATCTCTGTCCTCCCTTTTTATAAAACCCAAAAATAATATATTATGAAGTGCTTAAATTGTGGAAACCAGGTTCACGCTGAAAATGAGAATTGTCAAAGTTGTAACATGCCTATCAAATATTACGGTTTAATTAAAGAGGTTCCGACAATAGTTTCAGAAGAGAAGATAAGTGGTAAGCAATGTCAAAATTGCAATGGAATTCAAAGTGATATCAAAGCTATCAATTGTCAATTTTGTAATTACCCTTTTCCTACCACTGATCCACAAACAAAAACGGAAACAACTAAAGGCTTTGCTTGGCGGGATGTTGGAGCCGGAAGTTTTCAGGAAGACTTTTCAATTGAGCCGGGCAGAAAGATATTTAACCTTACCTCAAACGGTTATAAAAACAGAATATCATGAACAAAAAAGAAATAAATCCTTTCAGCATTGCTTTTTTGGACTTGATGTCCAGTGCCTTGGCAGCTGTTATAATCCTTTTCGTTATCGTCCCTAAATCAGATTTTAAAGTAGATCTAATTGATGACAATTTCCAAGCTATCAATACAGGCTTTGGAGAGATAGACAGTATAATTAGCTCTTGGATGGATGTTATGAGCGAGGAAGAAATAGCTTTCCTCCTTGACAAAACGAATAAGGTACAGGCTAGCTTTAAAGAATTGGAGGAATCTTCGAGGGTGCTTCAAGTGAGGCTGGATGAGACCAAGCAAGAAAATAAGCAACTTAATATGCGATTGACTCTTGCTGAACGAAAGCTGGAACAATTGAAGAAAGAGGAAACATCAAAACCTCAAATAGCGTCATCGAAATCTTCTTCGAAATCTCCTTCTAAATCACAACAAAACAGCGAAAGTACTACCAGCGAAGCGACTTCCAAAGATTCCAATCCTGCGAAAGTGGAGGGCAAAGGAGACTTCCTATTCGGTATTAATGCTCCATTTGCAACTATGATTACCTGGGAGGATGATTCATACGATGTTACATTGCATTTAAGAGATGAAAAAGGAACACTTTGTGATTTTTATCAAAGAAAAACTTCTTTCGGTCAATGGGTAAAGCTACCCAACAAATTTACAACTACCCCTTATCAAGCTATTATTCAAAGTGAACTGCTTCCCGGAACTTACGAGGTCCATGCTCACATCAAGAGACCGCGTAAGGGTGGAAAGATCAGCATAACAGGCTTTGCCGCAATAAATCCCGAAGGAGGAAGCCCTAAAAAGATAGACTTCGGGCAAATAGAAATAAGCGAAGGTCTCCCGCCGCACAGATCGGGAGCTAATACTAAAATAGGAACTGTCATAATTACAGAGAATGACATTCAATGGTCTAAATTATAAAAAACTCATTAAATCAAAATACTAAAAATAAACGTCATGAGCGAGAGATACAATTCATTAATTCTAAGTTTAAGTATAGCAGTAGTCATTTCTTTAGTGTTGTCACTGTTAACCTTAGTAGTGCCGGAAGATACATTCGGAAGTCGAATTTTAATACTTCTAGGGGGATCATACCCGGAGGGTTTCATTCAAGGATTTTGCTATTTTCTTTTCTTCTATGGGCTTTTCGAAATTCGTAGAATGATTAAAAATGTGAGCGCAGAAAATCGCGCCTTTGGTCTGGGCCTTTTACCGGAAACTGAACAATATGTACTATTTCCCGAAGATGTGGCGAAATTAAAGCTGCAAATGATAGAAATTGAAAGGAAAGACAGATTTCTGTTAGTGGATTTGATCAAGAAAGCTTGTACAAAGTACCGCTCTAGCCATTCGATTCCTGAAACGATGGAGATGGTAGCAAAACAATCGGGTATCAACCAAAGAAATAGTGAATCTGAACAGTCTTTAATAAGATACATTGCATGGGCAATTCCTTCTGTCGGCTTTGTAGGAACTGTAATTGGAATCGCCGCTTCTCTAAGCGAGGCTAAGAGCGCGGTGAGCGAAGAAGGCATCGAAAGAGTAACTAGTTTGTTAAATATTGCTTTTGATACTACACTTATCGCTCTTGTTCTATCATTAATCTTAATGTATGTTTACCACAGTATGCAAGCTAAAGTAGAGCAAATGCACACCAATCAAGAGTCCTATGTTTTGGAAAATTTAGTGAATAGAATGTTTCACGAACGACCTGTGGTCAATCAATAAGCTCTTTTCCTTCCCTGTAAGCAGTAGCAAAGCACAATAACAGTTTGCGGGAATTATTATAATCGGGTTTTATTTTTTGGATCCTCTACTTCTTCGGTTGTAGAGGATTCTTTATAAAGGAAAAAATTTATTTAATGGAAAGTCTTCTTCTTTTAACCAATATTCCGATTAACAAAAGTATTGTTATGCTTGTTAAACTGTATAAAAGTATTGTTTTAATCGGTGTTTTCGATTTAATATTCGTTTCAGAGCCATAATACATCAGTCCTGCCCAATAATATGGATGTTTAAGTTCTCCTCTGGCCTCTTTCAAATATTCTTTTTTTGCTTCATGAAGCGCTTCATCCAGATTCATTCCTTCAGACACATAATTGTAAAAAGATTCAATTAATGTTCCTGTCTGCTCATCATCCACCGGCCATAGAGTTAATATCAGATTGGGGCATCCCGCATAGCTAAATGCCCTTGCTAATGATACCATTCCTTCACCGGCTTTGATTTTTCCCACACCCGTCTCACATGCAGTGAGGACTGCACATTTTGAACTAATCTCGGAATTGAAGATTTCATTCGCATAGAGCAAATCATATTTCCCTTCTTCTCCGGAAAGCACAAAGTACGATTTCAATGGATCTTCATCATCGGCAACCGCATGTGTTCCCATATGTAGTATCTCACCCTGGGATGCATAATTTTCAAATGATTTAATATTTGCTTCACTTCCACTGAAAAGCTTAGATTTGAATCTCCCGGATATTGATTTTGCCGCCTTTTCTGCCCATGGCTGCTCAATGAATCCTTTATTAACTTCTAAACTATCTTCCTTGAACCCCGGCACAAAACCAACCCAATCATACTCAGCTCGTTTGTGTTTCTCGTAACTTTTTGATTGAATCTGAACTGTCGGACTGTAGCAATACAATATTCGATGGTGCTCCAACATATAGTCATTGCCGGTGTGAGAAATAGGAAGACTTTCGAAATTGATATAGTATAAAGCCCCATCAGGAACTATAATTAAATCAGAATTTCCTAAATGTGTATAAATCGGATCTATAAATTCATCAAATATTTCCTTACCATATTCATCAGAACTTTGAAAATTTCTTGATTTCATGCCTTGATACCACCTTTTAACTTTCTCATCAAGATTAGAAGATACAGGAAGCTTTACAAACTGAAAATCATCAGGACTAACTATATGTACATAGGCAAAAGTATCAAGAAGACTATATTGTACCAGTGTGTTTCTTCCATTTAATAAACTAGATCTAACATCTTGAGTTGTAGCCAGCGTAACATTGTATTTCAAATCATAGTATTTGGAATATTCCTTTTCTAAATTTCTAACGAATTCGGTGTATTCTTGGTTAACCATTAAATAAGACTTATTTAATGATTTATATACCAAAGAATCGGATTTGTCGGTTTCAACTAATTGATTTTCAAGGGATTTTAAATGTGTTTTTAGTCGAAATTCCTCTCTTAACACTGAATCTGGTAATCCGGACTGATTCGTTGCTATTCTATCACGCATAATCTCCTGAATTTTCATAGCTCGGGCTCTTTCAGAATAGGAATAAGCTTTTTCCGACCACTCAAGTTCACCTGTTAATTCATAAAGATCGAAGCATGCAGCTACAGCCTTTTTAAAAAGCATTTCAGAGTTTTGACGTAGATCATCTCGATCCTTAAAACCTCCAAAATTAGCCATTATTCTATCATATTCGAATCCTAAATATTCGTAGGCTGTTGCAATATTTTTCAGTACAGAAACTTGATTATTAGGGCTTATCTCTCGATTTAAAATATTAATCTTAAGTTCTAATGCACTTATTAGTGTAACATCATGTTCCATTTCAGAATAAGGAATAAGTTCATTCCGAGCCTCTTTTCCTATTAATACACGTTTACGATCAAAAATATTATTTAAAAGTCTGTTCGCTTCCTCCAAATCATTGTTTTTTAAGTATAAATTGGCTAATATTATTCGAGATTCTATAGTATAGCGATGATCTGAACCATGTACTTTCTCATATAATGAAGTAGCTTCCTCTATTTTTGATATTGCCAGAGAAATAGAATCCATTTTTTCCCATATATTGCCAATCCAATAAAAACCGGTAGCTACTTTGCTACTTTCCTCACCATAATAATAAGCAAATATTTCAATTGCCTTTTCATGAAAATCAATTGCTTCATAGTAATTACCTTTCTCCATTAGCAAATTACCCATTGAAACATAGATATTCCCCATGGGATAGCTATAATCACTATAATAAATATTCCCAAAATCCATTGCCTTTTTTAAATAGGAATACGCAGTGTCATATTCCTTTAAATCATAATAAAAAGCTATCATGGTGGTATAGAGATGCATTCTGTAAGGATCTAAATCTGTTGCTTCTTCACTGAGCATTGATTCGGCAAGTTTCAAATAATTTAATGAATTAGTATAATCCCATTTAGAAATATAGGGAGCAGCCATATTCATGTAATTCATAAATATATCAACATTCCGTTTTTGTTGTATATTAATAACTAAGGCTTCCTTCAAAGCTGCTAAACTCTCTTCATTTCTACCTAAACTTGATAAAATTACACTTAGATTATTTAAAGAAATAGAGTGATTTTTGTGGTCCGGGGCATAATTTAACTGCGTCAATTTTCTGGTTTCTAAAGCATATTCAAGCGCTTTCTCTAATTGACCTAATTCACCATATATAATTCCATAATTATTTAGAACCATAATTCTCCCTGCATATTCCTCCCCAAATTTTGCTTTCAAAAGCTCATCAGCTTTCTCCGTATTTGTTAATGCTTCAGAAAAATTCCTTTCTTCACTTTGCATATATGCCAACATTGCCAAAGTCTCAGCTATCAAAACAGGATACAATCTTTCCGTTTCTTCAGAATTAATAACTTTTTCTAAAAGCTCTTTTGCAATATCCCAATTTCCAATTCGAAAGTTCTGATCTGCTTGAAGGCGGTAATAAAAATTTACGTAATTTGGTATCTCCTGTCTTTTTTCTAAAATATGGATCCAATTTTCAATAGAGTCCTGAATGTTTTCAACCCCTTTTGCACTTAAAGCTGATACATAAAATTTATATGACAGTGCGATCGGCTCTTCTATTCCATTTTTTTTCCAATATTCGTATCGTGGCTTTAAATTATTTAAGATAGAGTCATATTCAGCCTTTCTGCTCCAATATTCGAATGTCTCAATATCAATTTTATTATCGATTATCGGTTCTTGTAGTAATGCCCATTTAATAGTAATCAATAATAAAAATATTATGATTAGATATTTTAAAGGTAGAAAAAATGATTTTATATTAGGAGCAAGCATTGTATATTATTAGGGGTTAATAATAGTCAATACTAAATATACAATTTAATGTGTTAACTGATATGCTTCTAACCAAATAATTAAAATACAATTAATATAGTCATTCGGATATGCGTCCTTTTATTTTAAAGCTATAATATTTTTAACCAACTCATCAGTAGTTTTTAATAGCCATTAGCGCCAAAATATATACAACTTTCTCCTCTTTCATCTCAGTATATTTGACATACTTGCTAAGGAATAGTTTATCATTGCAGGATTAGACAAAAAAGCGATAAATACCCGTCTCATATAGTAATCATCTGTCTTATGCAATTGTTGAAAGTAATTGTAATGATTGTCTTTAATGATATCTATGCTGTGATTTTCGGACTTAAAATAACAGTCTCCATCAAATTCTATAAAACTAGAATTCTCTCGCCCTCGTAGCGCTTCCTGGGCATTACTATAAGTTTTATGAGAAACTAAAAGTAAACGATGTTGACCCTGAATCTTAAATAATATTTCTACTCCCTCAATCCTTAAATCTCCTCTCCAAATTATGATATAAATTTTTCCATCCAATTCAAAACCCGGTCTTTCTATGAAAAAAATAATTAAATTCAACTCCAAGCAATTTTTGAAGTCTTTTCATACATATTTCTACTTCTTCTTCCGTCATGATAATTTATTCTTTTATATATAGACGCAAAAAATTGAAAATTCCATAAAATTTTCTGCACTTTTTTCAATTTTTTTTCAAACAGGAGTAAATTCAATAGCATTCAAGACTGTATGAAATCGAGTAGGAGGTAGATAATTAATTTATCTACCGTCCTCTCACACCACCGTAC
>CALCSX010000006.1 GCA_937894165.1 uncultured Saprospiraceae bacterium
AATATAACTTATTTGGTTTATCCTGGGCAGCCGTTATTTTAGTTCTGACAGTTTCGCCCGGACATGAAATGCCGAAGACATTGGATTGGAACTTGTTGGCATTTGACACGTTCTCGCATTTTTTTGTATTTGGGCTACTGACGCTGCTGTTGATAGTAGGATTTACCAAGCAATTTGCGTTTTCCAAGCTTCGGAGCAATGCCGTAGTTTATGCAATCGGTATCGGGATCATATATGGGATCTTGATAGAAGGGATGCAATCAATGATACCCGGAAGGTATTTTGCATTTGTAGATATTCTGGCAAATACAATTGGCTGCTTCACCGGATATCTGGCTTTTTTGCTGATATATAAATTTAGCTTTAAACTATAGTTTGAAATATGTGTATAAAATTAGTCAAATGGTTATTGTGAAATAAATATTTTTGTATATTTGAATACTGTCAAAAAACTGAAGATTAAGAATTAAAAATACATCTGTAATGATAGAAAAGAAAACCCCCGAAGCAGACTTATCAAAGAAGTCCGGCATGTTTCTAAGTCTGGGATTAGTGATCAGCCTTTCGCTGGCTATAATGGCCTTCGAATGGAAATTCTATGATGATGGAAATCTTGTAGACCTGGGTCAGGTTGATGATAATTTCGAGGATATGATGGAGATTCCTCCCACACAACAACCTCCTCCTCCACCGCCAGTAATTCAGCAACCTGAAATTATCGAAGTTCCTGATGAAGAAGAAATTGAACAGGAAATCGAAGTAAACCTGGATGTTGAGATTACTGAAACGACCGTAATTGAAGATATTATTTTCGAAGAGGCTCCGGAAGAAGAAAAAGCAGATGAAATCTTTACCATTGTTGAAGATCAGCCTTCCTTCCAGGGTGGTGGAAACGCCGCATTCTTACAATGGGTGGGTAAGAACTTGAAATATCCATCTCAGGCGCAAAGAATGGGAATTGAAGGAAAAGTATATGTGCAGTTTGTAATTGAGAGAGATGGTTCTGTTACAGATGTACAAGCAATTAAAGGTATTGGTGGAGGGGCTGATGAGGAAGCCGTTAGGGTAATCAAATCTGCTCCTAAGTGGTCTCCTGGAAAACAAAGAGGAAGAGCGGTAAGGGTGAGAATGATTCTACCTATATCGTTCCAATTGAACTAGTATTAGTAAATATGATATATGTCAAAGGCTCCTTTTAGGAGCCTTTTTCGTTTTAATGATTTGTATGACTAATAGGGGATGAAGCAATTTCTAGGGAGGTTTGTGTAATCTTCTGGATCTCTGCTACAAATATTCGGGTAAAGCCAATCTACAAAGGCTTTCCTATCCGCTTGCACCTAACTTACCAGGACCGCAGCCCTTGACAACGCACCCATGTAAATCGAAGCCTCACTTTATTTCTTATCAGCAATCATTTTTTTAATCTCCAGCAATTCATCGCGGAGTCTTGCTGCTTCCATAAAATCTAATTCCTTCGCCGCTTTTTCCATCCCTCTCTGTGTTTGATTCAGGAGTTTATTAAGTTGCTCTTTAGTCATATATGCCACTACCGGATCGGCTGCTACAGAACTATCCTCACTTTCAACATAGTATTGTTTTGTTGATTTCTTCGAGTCAGCCACCTTGGTTTGTCCCATAATGGCATCTTTAGATCTGATAATGGTAGTAGGGGTAATATTATTCTTGAGGTTATATTCAAGTTGAATGCTTCTCCTTCTGTTGGTCTCATCCATGGCAGTTTGCATGGAGCCGGTAATTTTGTCTGCATACATAATCACCCTCCCACCTTCGTTCCTGGCCGCTCGTCCAATGGTCTGCACCAGCGATCGTTCATTTCTCAGGAAGCCCTCTTTATCGGCATCTAAAATGGCAACATATTTTTTTATATAGCCCTCATTTTCTAGCTTTTTTATACGCTCAAAAACAGGTGTTGCCGACAGATTTACATGACTTGCTAGCTCTTTTGTGGTTATATTGGAGTTGTTTTGAAGCCGTTTTAAAAGTTTTATATCTATCTCATCAAGCATTTTCTAGTTTTTTTTTCTGTTTAGGTAATTAAAATCCATGTCTAAAAGATTAATAAATTAAATATTTGTACAATTATAAGTTTTTTAACTGTATTTGAAAAGTATTAAAGATAATAAATCCATATTTATAATTTTGAAAAGAAATAAAAACTAATAAAAATATTATGAAAACAAACCTTTTAGGCTATCCAAGAATTGGTGCAAAAAGAGAGCTTAAAATATCTTCGGAAGCTTATTGGAAAAACGTCATTACCAAAGACGAATATTTAAAAAGTGCCGGCTTAATCAAAAAAGAAAATTGGTTACTGCAACAACAATTAGGTATTGATTTAATTCCTTCCAATGATTTTTCTTTATATGACAACATGCTTGACATGTCTTTTACATTAGGTTGTATTCCTAAAAGATTTAAAGAAGTTAAAGAAAAAATAGGGGAACTGGATCTTTACTTTGCCATGGCAAGAGGTATTCAAAACAGTGAATTTGATGTTACCGCTATGGAAATGACTAAATGGTTTGATACAAACTATCATTACATTGTTCCCGAATTTTATAAAAATCAAGCTTTTGAATTATTCAATTTAAAACCTATTGAAGAATATAAAGAAGCTTTAGAACTTGGAATTAAAACCAAACCGGTACTAATTGGTCCGGTAACCTATTTATTATTAGGAAAAGAGAAGGAATCTGGCTTTCATCGGATAGAATTATTGGATAATATTTTACCTGCTTACCTTCAACTTATTGAACAATTGACC
>CALCSX010000007.1 GCA_937894165.1 uncultured Saprospiraceae bacterium
TTGAATTGCCCAATGGTGCATTACCATTATTGGTTCCGATGTCAGAGGTAGCGGGTAGAATGTCAATACAGCAGGGAGCGAAGTACCTAGAGAAGCCGATGAAAGGAAGAGGAATTCTTCTAGGAGGTGTACCGGGTGTAGCACCGGCGAAGGTTTTGGTTTTAGGAGGAGGAATTGTTGGTTCTCAAGCTGCGCGCATGGCTGCTGGATTGGGAGCGGATGTGACTATTATGGATATCAGTTTGGATAGATTGAGATATTTGGCGGAGACGATGCCTGCGAATGTGAGGACGATTTATTCGAATGAATTTAATATCAGAAGATTGATTAAGGAGTCTGATCTTATCGTCGGTGCTGTATTGATTCCGGGTGCAAAAGCTCCGAATTTGATCACGCGAGAAATGTTGAAGGATATGAGACCGGGTACGGTTGTAGTGGACGTTGCGGTAGATCAAGGTGGATGTATTGAGACTTGTCGACCTACTACGCACGACGATCCTATTTATATTATTGATGATGTGGTTCACTATTGTGTGGCGAATATGCCCGGCGCGGTGCCTTACACATCAACGATAGCTTTGACTAATGCTACTTTACCCTACGCATTGCAATTGGCGAATAAGGGCTGGGAAAAAGCTTGTGCGGAGAGCCCTTCATTGAGATTAGGATTGAATATCGTGAAAGGAAGTGTTGTTTATCAGGGTGTAGCCGATACATTTGGATTACCTTTGGAGACTATAATGTTTACGAATCAGGATTAATGATAAGGTGATTATTTAAGATAAATAATAAGAATTATATAATATTTTAAAAGCCGGGGTAAAAATTCCGGCTTTTTTAGTTTAACATTAAAATTCTTACAATATTTAATATTGGTGATTAATATTATGAAATATAATCGTTAGTATTTGTAAAAATTATGTATTTTAGTTTTTCTATAAAAATAATACTCTTTTACTAACAAAATATTTCAAAATATGAAAAAATATTTACTACCACTATTACTTTTAATTTACATTTTAGGGAGCTTACAAGCTCAAGACCTGAATTTTAATAAGCAAGATTTTAGATTAGATGAAAATCTAGGACCACATATTCATCTTCATGAGAAAGGATATTACTATGTTACTGAAGAATTTATGAACCCAATAGGTAATAGAAATAGTAAACCGGTTCTTGATAGTATTAAATTTGTACAGATTAGTTCAAATGGTGATACAATTGCTTCAGGTTTTACCATTTACATGATTTCTAATGAAAATAGACTCCTCCGTACAATAAATATACCCTATGGTCCAAACCCGTTTGGGAATGTTGTAAAGACTTCAACTGAGTATTTTTATGAACCAATTGAAGCAGGAATGATTCAATATGATACAACCTATACTCATTTAGAAAATGATGAAAAAGTGTATAGGAGTAATAGGGTATCAACTATAAATTCTAAAGGATTTATTACTGATTCGTTTCAAGAAGTTTATAATAATGGATTATGGGTAAATAATAGTATGTCAATATGGGAATTTAACGATTTTGATTGTTTGCTTTCACGTATTACTTTTAATTGGAATGGAATTGAATTCATTCCTTTTATTTCTTATATCAATGAGTGTGATGAAGATTTACTCATTTCAGAAACTTACAATAGTTATAATACACAGGATAGTACAACTGTACCTATAAGATCATTAGAATTTCAATATAACGATTCCAAAAAATTAGTAAAAGAAACATCGTATAGACCTACCTTCGATGATCCTTTGAATTTAAAGCTAAATTCTGTAAGGACATTTACATACAATGAGTTTAATTTGCTTGATACAATTGCTGCGTCGACATGGGATCCTGATTTTGAGGAGTTTTATAATACTGGGATAACGATATATTTTTATGATGAATTTCTAAATGTGTCAGAGACAAAATCCTATAGTTATGATGCATTTAACAATTTATATCTTTCATCATATTCAGAAAGTATTTATGATAATAATTATTTTCAAGGAGAATTTTTAAGTGCCGGAATAACAAGTACCACAGGTTCAAAAACAATGCTTTTGAGAAATACTGGGTATTCTTCAGGGGAGATTCGTGCAGATAATCAATATTTTTATTCCACCCCATCTGTAAGCTCTACTGAAAAGAAGAAAAACTACGATTTTGAATTATATCCTAATCCCACTAAGAACGAAGTTTTTATAAATGTTTCAGATAATCTAAATAAAGATTCCAGAATCATTCTTCGCAATATTAATGGAGCTCTAGAGTTGACTAGAAATGCTGAAAATACCATGAATTTCAATGTGGGGCATCTGCCTTCAGGAATTTATTTCTTAAATATTGAAAGTAGTACGAGTAGAAGCGAAATTAAAAAATTGATTATTCAGTAAATGATATTTTAATCTAAGTGAAGAAAGCCGGGGTGAAAATTCCGGCTTTTTCTATATATAATCTATTTTATTATTATTAATTTGTATCTAAATTTTTGAAATATTGTTCTTTCGTATGTAAATTATATGTATTTTAGTGATTCAGAATTATATTTCTCCACGCCACATTTTTTTGATATGAAAAATTTTCTACTTACTCTTTTACTATTAGTATCTTTTACTGTAGCAATGCAATCTCAGGATGTGAAGAACATCGATCGAAAATTAAGTTTTGAAGAAAATTTAGCGCCTCATATTCATCTCCATGAGAATGGGTATTATTATGTGACAGAGGATTTTTTGAATCCAAATAGTGATAGAGGTAATAAACCGGTTTTAGATAGTATAGTACATGTAAGTGCAGACGGGGATACCACATATAAATACACACAAATTTTTACTTTTAATGAAGATAACCGAATTTCAAGTTATAGCAAAAAACAATTTTATCCTACTAGTAATCAGGGGTATGTAATTGAATCTGTAAATTTTTTCTATGAAACTATAGGCGACGAAATAATACAATATGATACAAGTTATCTCCATTTGCAAGCAGGCGTAGGTGGACCTACCGGAAATCGTGTTATTAATTTTAATTCTAAGGGATTAGCAACTCAAGTTTTAGCTCAAGAATTTGATGGCGATGGATGGGTTGATAGCTATAAGCTCGATTATGATTTTAATGAATACGGATGCTTATTATCATTAATATATTCCACATGGTCAGGAGCAGCATATTACCCAAATGCTTCCTTTGTCTATACTTGCCAGGATTCTTTACATACTTCTGAATTATACAATAATTATCTACCATACAGTCATGTAGCGCACACATCAAGAAGGACTGAATATAATTATAATGAATTCAATGATCTTGAATATGAAACTGTTTTTCGGCCAAATCCAACAGACCCATATGAATACATTTTAGTTTCTGTAGGTAACTATTCCTACAATGAAATGAAACAAAATGATTCAGTAATTTATCAGATATGGGATCATAATATTGAGGAATTTTATTCAAAGACTAAAATAAATAAAGTTTACGATGAACTGAATAACGTTGTTGAAGAGAAAACATTTAAATATGATGACACAAATAATCTTTATCTGTCATCAAATTTGGCACAACTTTTTAATAATAATTATTTAAAAGGAGAATTTATTAGTGGGAATATAAATAGTTCTATGAATTCAATGTTACTAAGAAATACTTATTATTCTTTGGGAAATGTTGTTTCAGACACCCAATATTTCTATTCAGAGAAAAGTGTAAGCTCAAAAGAAAAAGTCCAGGATATCAACTTCGAAGTCTACCCCAACCCTACTTCAGGTGATCTGAATATCAATATTTCAGATATTATTGATGATAAATCGCAGATAGTGATCAGAAATAGTACCGGATCTGTTGTATTCAGTCAAAATGCAGAAAGCAAAAACAATCTCAATTTGGCAAATTTGCCTTCGGGATTTTATTTGGTTGGTGTAGAAGGGTCAAGTTTTA
>CALCSX010000008.1 GCA_937894165.1 uncultured Saprospiraceae bacterium
AGATCGCTCACCCTATAGTGGATTGTCATGCCCGGCACACACGCATTTTAGACGCACGGCCGTGCGTCTCTACGGGATTGGGGCTTTTCAGGTGCAATATGGTGCCGGATTTTGGGCTTGGTAGGGTTTTGGAACATTTTATAAATTGACTTATCGAAAAAATTTATCATTATTCCAATTTTGAGGATTGTTCTTTATGTATTCGATTTTAGAAATATATTCTTCTTTAGTTCTGATAATTCTATCATGATAATTAGGCTGAAAAAAATGATTTTCTCTATTAAATTTTGGAATTTTCAAATCATTAGCATCTATGAAATCATCAATTTTTGAGTTTACAGCCGATTTAAAACCAGCAATTAATGACGAAATTGATTTTGGTAATCTGATAAGTTTATTCGTATTTTCTGACTCTGGAATATTTATTTGATCAAGGCTTTTATTTATAACAATAATAGCATGCATGTGATTAGGCATTATTACCCATTCATCCAATTCTAATTCTTTCCGGATTTGAAAAGTTTTAATCCATTCTTCTTTGACGATGTAACCAAAATCGGAATAAACCATTGAATTATTGATAATATTCCCCAAATGACAGATTCGATTTTGACAAACCATAGTAATAAAGTAAAAACCATTTGCAGAATAATCATAGCCGCATTTGCGTGTAGATTCAATTCTAAATTGGTTTTTAAATTTTGCCATTTTAAATCTTTTTAGGAGAACGTAGAGGCGCACGGCCGTGCGTCTAAATTGTGTTGAAAATAATAATTAAATTCACATAAGAATTGAATTGGGAGGTAAAATCTAGAAATCTTAAAATCAAGCGAATCAAGGTTCAGACAATTTACCACAGAGGCGCAGAGGGCGCAGAGAGGTATTTGGAGAGCGGTTCGGGATGCCTGCGGCATTTTTTGGCTCCCGCAGATCTCGCAAATTTTCGCAGAGTGCGGTTCGGATGCCGATGGCATTTTTGGTTGCTCACAGATTTCACGGATTACACAGATTTGACACAAATGGGATGCCTGCGGTATTTTTTTTAGCCACGAATGCACAGATGGGGAATGCCTTCAGCATTGGTTGATTTCATCATGGATTTCACGGATTAGGATATGCTTTCAGCATATTTGTTAGATTTTGAAGATAAATCTTGTTCACAAATTTGAATGCATTGGATACTAAATCCAGAAATCCTAAAATCAAGTAAATCATGGTTCAGACAGCATACAGATAAGGCGCAAAGAGGATGCCGATAGTCTGTGTAGGGTTTCTTTAAGGGCAATTTGCAAAATTGAGCGGGCAGATTTCTGGAATATCTTATGGTTTTAATTTCATTGGATCTTGTCTGCTATCAAATATGGAGAGAATAAGGAGAGTATCATCATGAATTTCATAAATAATAAGATAATCGCGCACAATTTTAATCCGAACGGTATTATCATCAGTTGGTTTTCCTAATGTTGGAAATTCTGCAATTAATTTTATAGCTTCTTTGAATAATGTATTATGTTTACGGCTGTAAATATTGGATTTATTCTTCTCGATCCAAAACTCTAAAATTTGAATTCTATCTTTTTTGGCTCGAAGGGACCAAATTATTCGTCTTTTAGCCATTCATCAATTTCTTTATTAACTTGTTCATTGGTGAAGACTTCGCCATTTTTGATTTGTTCACGTGCTTCTAGAATAGCATCTTTTTCATCGTTGTTAAGTTTATAAAGATCAATATCATTATCGTGATTAAGGAAATTATACATCTCTTCTAACAAATTTTTATTGTTAGAAAGATTAATTTCCATGATTAGTTTCTTTCTAAGTTCAGCAGTTTCCATGACTAAAATATTTGTTGCTAAGATAACGAATTTTTGATTTCAATGTTTTATTTTCGGATGAATAGTACGGGTTTGGATGCCTGCGGCATGGGAATCTCCCGCAGATATTGTGGATTTGTGAAGAAAGGGGTTTGGAGAGCGGTTCGGGATGCCTGCGGCATTTTTTGGTTGCTCACAGATTTCACGGATTACACAGATTTGACACAGATGGGGGAGGTCTTCGACCGTTCTAACGCTTCGCTCGTTCTAACTTCGGCTTCGCTCAGTTACCAGGGTTCTGGGTTGGGCAGTTTCTTGGGATTTGGGGAGGAATTTGGGATTTTGGCTTCGATTCGGATGCTTGCGGCATGGGAATCTCCCGCAGATTTCGCAGATTTTCGCAGAGAGCGGTTCGGGATGCCTGCGGCATAGTTGGTGGCTCACAGATTACACGGATTACACAGATTTGGCACAGATGGGATGCCTACGGCATTTTTTTTTGCCACGAATGCACAGATGGGGAATGCCTTCGGCATTGGTTGATTTCATCATGGATTTCACGGATTAGGATATGCTTTCAGCATATTTGTTAGATTGTAAATGATCAACTCTTTGTGCGCTTTGTGTCTTCCCTTTGTGTCTTTGTGGTAAAGAAATTACACGGGTTCATTTAAACAATAAAACTAATTTGCTTGAGGAATAATCTCATTAAATATAAGGTAGAGGCGCACGGCCGTGCATCTAAATTGTGTTGAAAATTATAATAAAATTAAGGATTGAATTGGGAGGTAAAATCTAGAAATCCTGAAATCAAGACAATCAAGGTTCAGACAGTATACCGCAGAGGCGCAGAGGGCGCAGAGGGGATGCCTACGGCATTTTTTTTAGCCACGAATGCACGAATAGCTGATCGTTGGTTTTTGCGTGCATTGTGCCTTCAGCATATCCTTCTTTATAACTTATTGTATTAGTGTTGTTGTAAAACCATTAAGAAATTAAGGTTTTTAAGAGTTGGAAGCCCTTAATGAAAACCTTAATGTCCCTTCATTCCTTAATGTTTCGTCTCTTCACGGATTTAGAAACTTGCGTAATAATAGGAATTCTTGTCCTGTGATTCGGCTTTTTTAGGCTTTTAGGTGTTAGAAGAGTGGGTTTGAATCGGAAATTTTATCGGAATAGAAAGAAAATAACAGAATTTTGATGGAAAGAATATTAAAAGAGCTCTGTACCGAAGTAGGCGCATACATGGAGGGAGAAATCATGAAGGAGAAGGAGATCATCAGCAAGGAATTGAACAGTCTCGTCTCTTATGTCGATCGCAATGCCGAGAAGATGTTGATCGAAAAACTTTCAAAAATACTGCCGGAAGCGAGTTTCTTGGCGGAAGAGCAGACAAAGAAGGTAATAGAAAACAGCGCTTTGGAATGGATTATCGACCCGCTTGATGGCACTACGAATTATCTACACAGGGTGCCGGCATATGCTATTTCAATAGGTTTGCGCGATGGCGATGAGATCGTGGTGGGGGCGGTTTATAATATTCCAATGAAGAGATTTTACTATGCGGAGAAGGGTCGGGGCGCGACGGTGAATGGGGAGAAAATTTTCTCCAATTTCGAGACTTCCCTCAGTGATTCTCTTGTGGCGACGGGTTTTCCCTACACTGATTTCGCTACGAAAGCGCAATATTTGGCAGTTTTCGAACAGTTTTTGACCCGATGTCGCGGGATTCGCAGGCTAGGCTCTGCAGCGATAGATCTGGCGATGACAGCGGAGGGGGTTTTTGGCGGATTCTTCGAGTGGGGACTCAATCCCTGGGATGTGGCGGGAGGTGCGTTGATAGCACAGGAATGCGGCTGCAAAGTGACCGATTTTTTAGGAAATGACAATTGGCTTCATGGCGGACAAATCCTGGTGGCGCCGGAGCGAATTCACGAGGAAATGCTGCGTTTGTTTGACGTTTGGCATTCTTAAGGAGGTGGGTTGGGCATCACCCTGCCTCGACCTGAAGCGGTTGTACTATTGAATCTATTTTTTTTGAGGTCGGTCAGGGTCGGGTCATCCGCTTTACTCCCTTCGATTCCATTGCATTTCATCGACGGTCGTGCTCGCTTCTACCCCTGATGCGGGTTAGAGATAGAAGAAACGTGTAGCTGGTGGACATTAAATTTATTCTCTTCCATTGTCTGAATCACGGATTAAGGGGATTAAATGATTCCGCGGATGCTCGGGCAACTTAATAGTTCATATAGCGTCCAAGGACACTCTCGAATGAATTCTATAGCCTAAGCAAATTAAGCTTTTTCACATTCAAGGCAACATGAGTAATAATTCTAACGTATTGCCTTTATGATTTAAACTTTTAAAGTTGAAAGCATTAATAATAGAGGAATCAGATATTTTTTTCTCCCAAAATTTACTTTTTATGATGAGAATTTTACTTTTAATTCTAGTAGGAGTAGGATTTATAACAGGGAAAAGTGCTGCACAAATAACTATTCACCCTGAAGTTGGATTTAGTAAGAATCCCATAATACCCCAAGCTTCGGATTTTGTATATTATATAAAAATACCCCGCAAAATAGATTTCATATTTGGTCTTTCTACACAAATGCCAATTCGAGAAAATTTATTTTTCAAGAATAGGATTTCCTACAGTAATAGGTCAGATATTATGTTGTATGGCAGTGCGTTTGTTACCACACTTGAAGATTTTAAACAAAATCACTTGAATATTGAGTTATCACTCAATTACACGATGAGTAAATATTTTGAATTTGGTTTAGGCCCATCATTAATACGTCAGTTTACTCAAAATAGGTTTAGAGGTTTACGTTCCGGTTACCCTGAAAATACAGATTATTTTTGGGATCACTTGTATATAGATAATAATTTTATATTTGGGTTAAATACAGGGTTTTCTTTTGTACTTGGTAAATTAAGAATGCATATATATTATGTGAGATTATTTAGAGAGAATAAATTTCCTGATTTTAAATTAAGTAATAACCGATTCGATTTAACGGTCTCCTATCATTTACTGGGGGGAAATCAAGGAAAAACAAGATGAAGAAGACGATTTTCCTTTTCATGACACTATTCTGCCTATTTTCCGAAAGGGGGAAGGCCCAGATCACTCTTCATCCGGAGGCGGGAGTTAGCTTTTTACCATTTAAGTCATCCAATGGTATTGTGGGAAATAATAAAATTAACAGAATAGATTTACTTTTCGGCATTTCCGCAGAACTGCCTTTTAATAAAGATTGGTTTCTAAAGACTCGATTTAGTTTCACCGATAGAAAGAATATTGAATTATCATACTCGTCTTATTTTATTGCATTTTATGAAATGTATAATCATAGTGATCTAAATATAGATCTGACCTTAAAAAAGAAAATATTTGGAGCCATCGATCTTGGAGCAGGCCCTTCTATAATAAAAACCTTTGAAAAGCTAAATTCTCACCATTACTGGTATAATGGTGATGTGAATTATTATTATAAAAATTTCGGAAATATTTATTTTGCACTCAATTTTGGAGCATCTTGGGTATTAAAAAGGTTCAAGATTAATTTCTCCTATGTAAGATTATTCAGAAATAATGATTTTATTCGCTACTATTCTGGAAATCAAAGAGTGACCGGCAAAAATAGATTTGACCTCACCGTCTCCTATCATCTATTGGGAGGAAAAAAGAGATAAAAGAAAATGATTCTTTACGGCGAATATCCCCTTTAATCTCCGCATTTTTAAGGAGAATTAGCCAAATTATATGATTCGGTTAAATTAGAGACCTTCTAGCCTCAATTATATACCAATTATGAGGTGTATCATCAAGAACAAATACACCGCTGTATTCCATCCCAATATTATGAAGAATATTGTTTGAAGCTGCATTTTCGACATGCGCGAAGGCGTAGATTTTCTCTAATTTCATTTTGTCAAAGCCGTATTCCAATGCTGCCACCGCACTCTCCCGCGCTATTCCCTTGCCCCAGAATCTCCTTAAAAGTCTGTAGCCTACATCGTGAAAATGAGTAATATTATTGATCGGTTCTTTGATATATTTCAAACCTGCCCATCCCGCAAATTCCCCCGTTTCCTTGTCGATGACAGCCCAGCGACCGATGCCGTTTTCCTCGTATTGTTGACGGATATTGTTGATCATCGAGACGCATTCCTCCCGCGTTTTCAATGGTTGATTTCCGAGATATTTATGGACTTCCGGATCAGTATCCAGTTCAAAAAAACCTTCTATATCGTCTTCTACTATTTCCCGTAGGAGGAGTCTGGAGGTTTCGGCGTATATTTTCATGGATTCTCGAATTTCGATAATTTTTAAAGTTTAATCCTCCCGATTTTCTTCTTGAAAATTAAAAGTAAATCAAAATACAAAATTCTTTTAAGCTTCGAGTCACGAAAAATTCAATTTTTTGAACCATTCAGGAGTTAAGGGCATTAAGGGATTTCATTAAGTTCTTCTGCAGAAGTCTTTATATTAAAAAATTATTTTTAAGAGTTATAAACGAGAGCGTGGGCGTCCCCTTCAGGGGATTGTGGGGCGCGCGCAGGCATTGAAATAGATATTTTTCACTTCGCTCAACATGTTTTATTTTGAACCATTCAGGAGTTAAGGGGCATTAAGGGATTTCATTAAGAGTTTGCTTTTCGGAATAGACGACTCATATCCCGTATTTATTACGCCCTTTCAGGGCTGGTAAATATGTTACTTCTATTGAATGGGCTTTACCCATTCCTTTGATATTACGCCCTTTCAGGGCTGAATGGTTATTGTTTATTTTTGATCCATTAAGTATTCCGCAAGGACATTGCCCTATGTTTTGAAAATAATAAATTTCAAATGGCTGATAAAATGTTTTTAGATAAAAACATTAAGTGGAGGCACATTTAAAAACTTGCGCCAGCATTGATGTCACAAACTATGAAAACAGAAAGAGTTATATAGAAGGAGTTAAGGAGCACTAAGGGGTTTCATTAAATTCTTTTATGATCGTATTTAGGGTTCAATCCATATTAATAAACAAGCGATATTCCGGTGGCAGATCCGTTCCCTGAGCCGGTCCCTGAGCGGAGTCGAAGGGTGAGTCGAAGCGGAGTCGAAGCCAAGGAATATAGCGGGTTAAAGATTTTAATTCTCGAGCCGGCACTTCGAGTCAGTGACCTCGTTTATTCGAGATTTTGCAAGAAAGAAGCAAAAATCATGACAAAAGTTGAACCTACAAGAGTTATTTATTCCGTTTGCACCATCTGGAATAAGTCGGAAAAGATGCCTTCATTATTTTCCGAAAAGCCCCGAAGAGGGCGCAATATCCAAGCACAGGGTGAAGCCCTGTGATATGAATAGAAAAAACTCGTTTTGGCGGGATTTTTGCCCGAAGGAAGCAAAAATCATGACAAAACCGGACATTTTACCGGATTCATTCTCTTTCGCCGTTATTTGGGCATTTTAAATGATTTTTTAGCCAATTTTTTAATTTTTTCCTCATTTAATCAATTTCAGGATATCTTTGTTACTAGATTAAACCTTATTACATGTTACACAAAGAAATTTTAGAAGCGCTTAATAATCAAATAGAAGTCGAAGCCTATTCCTCATTTCTATATCTTTCCATGGCTGTTTGGACAGATCAGAAGAATATGGTGGGATGTACCAGCTTTTTTTATCGCCAATCTGATGAAGAAAGGATGCATATGTTGAAGTTGTATCATTACATATCTGAAATGGATGAAAAAGCGATCACTCCCAGCATAGATCAACCACCGGCGAATTTTGGGAACATTAGAGAACTATGGGAAATGGTTTACAAGCAAGAGCAAAAAGTTACCGAAAGCATCAATAAAATAGTGGAAATCTGTTATAAACACAACGATTATACCACATTGAACTTCCTTCAATGGTACATAGAAGAACAGAGAGAAGAGGAGGTAACTGTCAGATCAATATTGGACAAAATTAAACTCATTGGCGAAGGGCCACTTTCACTTTACTATATTGATAAAGAAGTCGAAGCAGTCAATCTTGCCGAAGGAGGTACTGACATTCCGCAATAATCAGTGATAACCATCAGAAAATTTGTATCTCTTCAGAAAGCTGAACTCGTTGCCGCCGCATTGAGAGACCGTGGTATTCCGGCAATGATCAACCATACGCATCTTAACTCCATGTTGCCAATTGGCGAAATTAGCCTCAATATTCCTGAATCAGCAGAGCTTGAAGCGAGACAAATTATTGAGGAGATGGAATTTAATGAATTGCAGGAGGTGGAGGAAGATTTCAGGGAGGCAGATATTGATGATATTATTTATCAAAAGGAATTGAACTCCAGAGGCAAGGGTAGAATAAATCTAGCTGTCTTAGTAGTGCTTATTTTAATAATTTGTCTGCTTTTGTATATTACTTTTACGAACAACACTTCATTTTTGCCCTATTAACCGGCTATTTATATGATAGATTTCGAAAAATTCACCTTAGATAATGGTTTGAGAGTATTGTTGCACCGAGCTCCAATGAGCAAGATTGCTGCAGTTAGTGTTCTCTATGATGTCGGTTCTAAGGATGAATCGCTTGAACTCACCGGTTTGGCTCACCTCTTCGAGCATCTTATGTTTAGCGGCTCTGCCAATGTGAAGGATTTCGATGAGCCTATTCAGGAAGCGGGCGGGGAGAATAATGCCTTTACCAATTCAGATTTCACGAACTTTTACGATTATGTTCCCGTCAATAATTTGGAATTGCTGTTATGGATGGAGAGTGACAGGATGAAGGATCTGAAGCTCACTCAGAAAAAATTAAATGTTCAGAAGAAGGTCGTCATCGAAGAATTTTACGAGACCACCCTCAATCAGCCCTATGGCACCACTTGGCATCATATTTCTGAAATGGCCTACAGGACAGGTCCTTACAAGTGGCCTACCATAGGGATCACTCCGGATCATATCAAGAAGGTGGTTTTGGAGGAGGCAGATTCCTTTTACAATCGATTTTACAAGCCCAATAATGCCATACTTGCCATTGCGGGCGGCATCGACATCGAAAAAACCAAAGAAATGGTAAAGCGATGGTTTGGGGATATCGAACCATCTGATCTTGGAGAGAGGATTTTTGTTCAGGAAAGGATGAATAAAGGTTATCAATACAAAGAATTGTTGGAGAAGGTGCCTTCAAAGTCTATCAATATTGCCTTCAACATGTGCGACAGGCTTAGTCTCGATTTTTATGCCTACGATTTGTTGACGGATGTGCTGGCGGGCGGGGTTTCCTCTCGTTTTTACCAAAATTTGTACAAGAAAAAGGAGATTTTCACCTACATCGATACATTTATCACAGCAACCGTAGAGGAGGGCCTAATGGTCGTGGAGGGCAGGTTGCAGGATGGTATTGAAATGAAGGATGCAGAAAATGCGATCTGGGAAGAGCTTCAAGAAGTCCAAGAGGAACTCATTTCGGATAAAGAACTGGTAAAATTGAAGAACAAGAACGAGAGCAATTTTCTCTTTTCAGAAATGAGTGTTGTCAACCGCGCCATCAATCTTTGTTATTTCGAATTATTGAAGGATGCCGATTTGATCAACAGCGAAATCGATGCTTATCAAACCGTCAGCCCTGAGCATATTAGAGAGGTAGCACGGCAATGTTTGCAGCGTGAGAATGCGAGTGTGTTGACACATATTCCGGTTGATTAGGGGGAAGAATGGCTCCTAGTCCGTAAACATAATTGAATTCTCGAACCACGAGAATTTTTCATTTTCACTCATTTTAGACATTGCCAAGTTTGAAAATTGCATACCTTTATAACGGAAATATCTATCCACCTATTCATTTCCCTAATAGCCTCTTCAGTAAATTTAAGTTTTTAAAGGGCGCAAATTTAATCGGAATGTCAAACCATGTGCGCGAAATTAAAACCGATTTTTCGTGAGAAAAGGTGGCAAAACTATGCCTTCCGTGATATTTTCCGAAGCCACTATTTCCAACTCCACCAAAGGGAAGGTGGTGATTTGCAATATGCATTATCGTGTCATTAATACAAACTCCCCCGGCACTTGTTGAGCGAAGCAGTTTTTCTCGATTTTCTTTTCCAAAGTAATATAATGCCAGTGGTTTTGGTCTTGAATTTATATATTTTATGACTTCTGAAATTTCATTAAATTGTTTCAAAGGCAGAATAGGACCGAATATTTCATTTTGCATCATCTCTCCATTAAGATCAAAATCCTCGATTAGCGTAGGTGAAATATAATTATCGGAATCATCTGTTTTCCCACCATAAATTATTTTCCCCTCCTTCAAATATTTTCCCAATCTCTCCCAAGCTTCCTGATTAACAATTCTAGGAAAATCAGGACTTTTCCTGGCATCCTCACCATAAAATTTCTCTATATTTCGAATCAGGGAAGCAACAAAAGCTTCTTTCACCTCCTCATGTACCCACACGTGATCCGGCGCTATGCATGTTTGTCCTGCATTCAACAGCTTGCCCCATGCCACCCGTCGAGCAGCAGCATTGATATCTGCATCTCTATCAATGATACATGGGCTTTTACCTCCCAACTCCAAGGTCACCGGTGTCAAATGCTCAGCAGCCGCTTTCATTACCGCTTTGCCAAAGCCCGGACTGCCGGTAAAAAATATATGGTCGAACTTTTCTGCTAATAATATTTGGTTTTCATCCTTACTTCCTTCAATAACAGTAATATATTCCGAAGGAAAGGTTTTTTCAATCATTTCTTTTAAAATCGCAGAAACATGAGGCGTATAAGGCGAAGGTCTTAAAATGGCACAATTCCCTGCCGAAATAGCCCCTATTAATGGATTGATAAGTAGTTGAAATGGATAATTCCATGGTGCTATAATCAGTGTGCAACCGTAAGGTTCTGAATATATGCGACTTGATGAAGGCAGCAGAAAATATGGGGTTGTAATTCGTTTCGGCTTTGCCCACTTTCTGATTTTACGAATATGATAATTCAATTCTGTCAAGACCACACTGGTCTCTGTCATATAGGCTTCATATTCTGACTTATGGAGATCTGTATGTAAGGCTTTATATATTTCAGGTTCGTATTTGTTGATAGCTTTTTTCAAAGCTTTTAGCTGCTCTAATCGAAAATCGACATCCCGGGGTTTACCGGATGAGAAGTAATTTCTTTGGTCTTCAACCAATTGTAAAATCCTCTCTTTAGAGTTGCTTTTTGACATGATCCTGAATTTTTCTGCCTTTAAAATAATCCATTGAATTGTAAATACCCAGTACACTTCCCATGACCCATTCATATAAAAAACCCGGTAGCAAACCTTGACATGTTCTTATAAAGTGATAGGAAAATGGCATACTCACCATTTTGCGGTTCCTTTCAATACCCTTGTAGATTTTCTTTGCCACCTTAGCTCCATTTAGAAATGGGACCTGCGATTTCACCCCTTCAAACATTCCTGTATCTATAAAATAAGGAGTGACCGTAGTGATATGAATTGATTTTTTTAGTTTTTTCATTTCAAGACGCAAAGCATCAGACCAACCCACCACTGCAAATTTACTGCCTACATATACCGTCATTCCGGGCACCGCTGTCAGTCCTGCCGAAGAAGCAATATTGCAGATGTTCCCGGAATTTTGAGCCATCATGCCAGGCAAAAAAAGCCGTGCTGTATGCATCAAGGCATTAGAATTAATTCGCATAGTTTCTTCTATATCCGCTGAGGTATGCTGATGAAAATGCTTGCCCACTACAATCCCTGCATTATTTATGAGAATATCGACAGTTCCTATTTCATTCAAGACTCTATTGCCTACAATTTCAATCTCCTCCAGCTCTGATAGATCCACAGTAAAGCCAAAGACATTTTTATCCCTACCGCCCAAGTCCTCCACTAATTGCTCTAAATTAATTTGATCCCTGTCCCACAAAATGAGGCTTGAGGCCACTCCTTTGAACATCTGAGCCAGCATTTTTCCTATTCCGGAAGCTGCACCCGTAATTAAAACCGTCTTTCCTTCTAGTTTATTCATATTATTACCTGCAATATTCCAATTTACGGCATTTTTTTAATGTGGATTCGTTTTTTGCCGAAATCGGAGGAATTTAAATGCTAAAATCTAAATTATTTAAATCAACCCCTTCAGTATTTAGG
>CALCSX010000009.1 GCA_937894165.1 uncultured Saprospiraceae bacterium
TGCCCCGGTCTTTTTGGCTATAAAGTTTTAAAATTGTGGCCGAGAATCTTTAGCAATCAATCAAAAACTTTTTCTCGTATTACGAAAAATATACTTCAAGGGTATTCTTCTGTATAATTTAATGAAAAAGTGTAATAGAACCACGAAGAAATTAAGGAGTTAAGGATGGTTAAGTCCTTAATGAAATCTTTAATGTCATTAATTACTTACTTTTGGAGATTATATCAATATTTCTTAAGGTTTGATGTATTATTCTTGAATTTATTATTTATCAAAACATAAGACAAAAGCTCTTTTGGGATACTTAATGTTTCAAAAATAAACAATATCACACCATTAAGCCCTGAAAGGGCGAAATATCTAAGGAATGTATGTAGCCCATTTGCTATCAGCAAAACATATACCAGGCCTGAAAGGGTGGGATAACAGAGGAATGGGTGCAGCCCGTTCCAAAAAGTGTGCTTTCCATGAGTTAGTTATTGCGATGGATAATTTTCTCGTATTACGGTAATCTATTCCCTATCGTAGACCATTCTAAATCACCCCAATCTTTCCATCACCCCGCCCTTACACACACCTTAACAGTTTTTTAGAATTTCCTACACACTTTAAGTTCCCCTTAACCGCGTGGTACTATCTCAATCAAATTTCTTTTCGCATATTTGTAGCATAATAGGTCACAAAACATCCCTTTCGTGACACCATGAATTTACAATTACGATCAACAAAACGTTTATTATGAAACCAATCCTACTAAAGGCTATTTTGCCTCTTTTAATAATGCTTGTTTTCAGCTCTTGTTTCTCTGTCCGCAAGGAATTGGATAGAGGTAATAATGATGCAGTGATAAATCACTCCGTTCGGAAACTGACCGGGAAGAAAAATAAATCTCCTAAACATGTTAAAGCCATCGAGACAGCCCTTCAGCGGGCCAACTCTTCCGATATTCAGACAATAGGTCAATTGGAAACTAGTGCTTCGATCAAAGACAAAGATGTTCGAATATTAAGATTGTATGAGGCTATTCAAAGGAGACAAGATAAAATAAATCCACTTTTGCCTCTCCGAGATAAGCGGGGCTATGAAGCGCAGTTCCAATTTGTAAAGACGCTCGGCAAAGAGGCGGAGTACCGGGAGCGAGCAGTGGAATTTTTATATGGAAATGCCGGCATTTTACTCGAAAAGGGAAGAAAAGGTGATAAAACAGCCGCCCGCGAAGCCTTCGATCAACTTGTTGAGATAGACAGAATGGTGGGGGATCATAAAAATGTTCGAGAGATGATGCGAGAAGCGAGGGATTTAGGGACGCTATATATAGAAGTCAATCCTCTATTGGGTCAAAATGTGATAATGAGTAGAGAGGTAGCAGATGTATTCCTCAATTTTAACTATCCGGAAATCCAACAAGGCTGGAAAGTGGTGCATTACAAGCCGGAAAGAAATAGAAAATATGACCTTAGAGTCGATTTTATTCTTGAATCTTTCAATGTAAGCCCTGAACGGGAAATGTCCAGAGAATACGAAGACAAGAAGGTGATCAAGCCGGAACCTAAAAAGGATTCCAAGGGCAATGAAATCCCTGATCGAAATAATAGAGAAGAAACAGTGGTGGCCAAGGTTTTCGAATTGAAACAATTCAAGGAAGCGGCGGTCACAGGTAGAGTTTTTGTGATCGATTTATCCAATAACAGACAATTGTATTCTCAAAATTATACCGCCAGCGAGGTTTTCGAAAATTATGCTTCTACTTTTCAAGGTGACAAAAGAGCCCTCAGCGAAATCAGCCAAAAGCGTATCGGCGGAAGGCCTGTTCCCTTTCCTTCTAATGAAGCCATGCTCCTCAACGGTGCTGAAAACTTAAAAAAGGAGCTGATCAATTTGATGAGAAGGTGGTATGATAGTAATTGATGACATATCAGATATTTTATAGATTTAAAAAGCCCTTCGGAATTTCTGAGGGGCTTTTTAGATATTATCATCACTTAAGATGTAAATGGTTCTTGTATTAAATAGTAATTATATTTTATAAATTAAGTATTAATACTAATATAAAATTTATCTTACATTTAATGCAGTTACTATGGAGCTTTAGACAATCATTCATGTGCATATTTAATAAATTGGGTTAATTTTAAAATAAAATATAAATTATGCTGTTTATTGATTAATCGTGTAATAAAACATTGTTAAATTATGATTTTGCGGAATTACATTAAGTCTTTGTAAAAGAATAGTTTAGACATAGTCATTATTTGGCATGGAAATATTTTTGAAAAATATTTGTGAAAAATGTAAGTTGAAATTTGGAAATCGTTTTTTTTTTTTTTTTAGGTTTGAGGCGATGCATCTAATGTTAGAAGATTGCTTTCAGGACGGTTCCTGAGAGGGGTACTAAGATTATGTAAGGTCATTTTGCTGAACCCTTACAGAATAAGTAGGCGTGAATTTTTTAAATTTATAAAAATATGAAACAGATTTTCATTATTTTAACTATTGTTGCATCAAGTCTTTGCTTATTTGCATTTGGCTTGAACAATACTGAACCTTCAAAAAGTGAAGTAAAAGAGGAAATGACATGGGTTATCACCCTTACATTTGAAGATGGAACGGTGGAAACCAAAGTAATGACGTATGATGAGATCATCAATTTTGATGAAAGTGAGTTAGCACCGCTAGCTTATTGTTCTTATGTGACTAGTGGAGGTTTATGCCCTACTTCCGCAGCAACTTGTAATGAAGCGTTTAATCAACATCGAGATTGTCTGTGTAACATGGGTTATTCAGGTTGGTGTGGACTAATCAGAGAGTAACACGAATATAATGAGAGAAGGGATTTTACCTTCTCTCTCACTAAATTAGGAAAGATTAAAGATTTTATTAAATAAGTATATGAAAACATTTTTTTTAGTAATTCTGATACATTTAACTTTTTATGGCTTTGCTCAAGATGTGGTCTCAAAAGTTGAATATTCAAGAACCTCTAAAGTAGTCAATAAAAAAGGTTGTGAAGGACTCAATACCTTATATTTTATTAATGACAAATCCTTATATGTCCATAATGAATATCCCAATGCAACAGAATACTTGGTGAATAATGGAATGACACATATGGTCATAGGTGATTACGAAAAGTATCCAATTTTTACTAATATAGCCGAAGATTATGTTATTCAAAAGATTTCATATTCTTCAGTTGAATCACCGTTTAGGTTAAAAGATACTATTTATAAAATATCTTGGATAATTACAGGTAACCAAAAGGATATAGGAGGATTGAAATGTGTTTCTGCTGAAGGCTTATATGGAAATAGATTTTACGAAGTGTGGTTTAGTCCTGATATTCCAGTACCCTTCGGTCCACATAGGTTAGGAGGATTGCCGGGATTGATTTTAGAAGCTCGGTCTAAAGATGGTTATGTAAATTTTGAATTTATCAAATATGAATCTTTAACTGGGGATGATACTAAAATTGTGAAGCCTGAAAATGGAGTATTGATGAGTTGGGAGGATATACGAATATTTACGTACACTCAAAGTGAAAAAGGAGTAGCAATGAAAACGAAACCAGGTGTAGTTACGAGTCATACGATTGATCCGGATATTAATTTCGAAGTTGAAAAAGGATATTATATATTCATGTCTCAATATAAGGAATGGAAGGAGCAGCAAAAGAAATTGAAGAAATAGAATTTGAAAAAATCTATGCCAATATGGAAAACCAAAATAGTATTTTAATTTTCATTATTCTTTGTTTAGTTTCTATTTTGGGATTTGCTCAAGAGCCTATTTCAAATGTTGAATATTTAAGAACTTCTAAAGTGGTCAATAGAAAAGGCTGTGAGGGAATCAATACGCTTTATTTCACGAAAGACAAATCCTTATTTGTCCATAATGAATATCCCGAGAACACAGAATACTTAGTATTAAACGGAATGACGCACATGGTCAAAGGTGATTATGAGAAATATCCAATATTTACTGATTTAACCACTGATTCTGTGATCCAGAAAATTTCATATCATTCGGTACAAACGCCATTTAGGTTGAAGGATACCATAGGAAAAATCAACTGGTTAA
The DNA here is from genome assembly GCA_937894165.1 of uncultured Saprospiraceae bacterium. GTDB lineage: Bacteria > Bacteroidota > Bacteroidia > Chitinophagales > Saprospiraceae > CALCSX01. The sequence goes on from CALCSX010000009.1 coordinate 4,078, forward strand.
TCACAGGCAATAGTAAAGAAATTTCTGGAATAAGATGTATTTCTGCAGAAGGCTTGTTCGGAAATAGAGTTTATGAAGTTTGGTTTAGTCCGGATATTCCTGTTCCCTTTGGACCGCATAGGTTAGGAGGCTTACCCGGATTGATTTTAGAAGCTCGGTCTAAAGATGGTTATGTAAATTTTGAATTTGTCAGGTATGAATCAAAAGTGAATGATGAAATGGTAATTTCATATCCCAAGAATGGTAAATTGGTTACATGGAAAGATATTCAATTATTAACTTATCAGTTCCATGAGCGACATTTAGCAATGGATCGACCTCCTGGTTCATTTACAATGGGAACAATTGACCCGGATATCAATTTCGAAGTTGAAAAAGGATATTATATATTCATGTCTCAATATAAGGAATGGAAGGAGCAGCAAAAGAAATTGAAGAAATAGAATTTGAAAAAATCTATGCCAATATGGAAAACCAAAATAGTATTTTAATTTTCATTATTCTTTGTTTAGTTTCTATTTTGGGATTTGCTCAAGAGCCTATTTCAAATGTTGAATATTTAAGAACCTCTAAAGTGGTCAATAGAAAAGGCTGTGAGGGAATCAATACACTATTTTTTACAAAAGACAAATCCTTATTTGTCCATAATGAATATCCCGAGAAGACAGAATACTTAGTATTAAACGGAATGACGCACATGGTCAAAGGTGATGTTGAAAAGTACCCAATTTTTAAAGATCTGACAGTTGATTCCGTAATCCAAAAAATTTCTTATTTATCCATCGAGACGCCATTTAGGTTAAAGGATACAATTGAGAAAATCGATTGGTTAATAACAGGAAATATTAAAGAAATTTCAGGAATAAGATGTATTTCTGCGGAAGGCTTATACGGAAATAGAGTTTATGAAGTTTGGTTTAGTCCCGATATTCCTGTACCCTTCGGACCGCATAGATTAGGAGGATTGCCGGGACTGATTTTGGAAGCTCGGTCTAAAGATGACTTTGTAAGCTACCAATTTGTTAAATATGAATCTGTTATAAATGAACCGATTTCGCTTACTATTCCAATGAATGGGAAGTTAATAAATTGGGAAGACTTAAAGATCATTGCTTATGATATAAATGAAAGACAGCTTGCTATGAAAACATCTCCCGGAGTTTTTAGTGGGGGGCTAAGAGATCCAGATATCAACTTTGAGGTTGAGAAGGGTAAATATATTTTCATGTCCCAGCATAAAGAGTGGAAGGAGAAACAAAAGAATAAAAGATAAAAATGTATCAAAATAATCCGTTTATTTCGATTCTGGTTTTATTTTTTTTAATATTCTCATTGAATATTTCTGCGCAATCTGAATTCATTATTTCAGGCCAAGTTTTAGATTCTACCAATAACGACCCACTTATAAGAGCCCTCATCTATATATCACCCTCGGAGAGTTCAGATTTTCTTGCTTACGGAAATACAGATGAGTCCGGTAATTTTACATTGAAAGTTGTTGTTCCAGGTGATACAAGTCTTAAGTTGCATTTCTCCTATTTAGGATTTCATCAAAAAGTGATAACAATCTCCCCATCGGAGGAATTCACAAATCGAGTAATTAAACTTTCTCCAAAGGAAAATTTAATCAATGAAGTCATTGTAGCAGATAAAAAGTCCTCTATTACCCAAAAGTCCGATACCACCTCTTATGATTTAGCGGAATTTCTAGATTCTACAGAGTACAATGTGGAGGATATTCTTAAAAAATTGCCCGGGATTGAAGTACAAGATGATGGTAGCATCAAGGTAAATGGGAAAGAAATTTCAAAGGTATTGATTGAGGGTGATGATCTATTTGGTAAAAAATATCAAATTGGAACTAGAAACATTCGTTCAGGATACATAGGTAGAGTTGAAGTAATAGATAGGTTTCAAGATAATCCTGTACTTAAAAATGTTAATACTTCTGAAGATATAGTAGTAAATTTGTTCATAAAGGAGGATAAAAAGTACACGCTAAATGGAACCTATGATATTTCGTTAGGAGCAGGCTTAGATCCTGCTTTAAAAGGTGGCTTAAGGGCCAATATTTTCTCAATCAATAAAACCAGGAAAGCAATTCTACTCGCTGATAATACAAATTTTGGCAATCAATACTCTGTAAGTGAACTTGACTTAATGTATGATAATTTTGATTCTCGCGACATTAAAAATAATCCTTTCACGATGCAGCAACAGCAAGTGATTAAAGAAATACAAAATCCCGGTTTAAACCCAATATTTATTGACAATTCCTTTAGTTATTTTAATACTATTCGTTTCATTGAAAAACTGAATCCCCAATGGACATTGAATGCTAATGCTATATTGGCTGGTAAAAATGGGCGACAAACATCGTTTTACCGTCAATCTTACTTTTTGGATCAAGATTCTTATGATATTTCTGAACAGTCTAATCTGCATCTCAAAAGATTGACCATGAGTGGAAATGTATTTGTGAATAATATAGCAAAAAACCAGAAAAAAAGCTTCCAAGTCTACGCTGAATGGGACCAAAGTAGAAGAAGAAATGAGGTCGACAATATCCTATCCAGAGAGAACACGACTATTGATTATAAAATTCTAGAGGAAATGAATCCTCTCAATGTCTATATTGCCGGTTTATATTCTCAACAGCTTAGAGAAAATAGTGTACTTCAATTGCAGGTGAGAGCTGCTGCTAAAAATAATCCTCAGTTTTTGCTATCTGATAATGTAGATTATTCTATGTTTTTTCTTGAAGATCCAAGTCTGGCAAATCTTAGACAACAAATGAATTTTAAACATCAAAATTTGGATTTATTAATTAGATATATTAGAACATTTGATAATGTAATTGCGGAACTTGATATGAAAGGCTCTACCGAAATTCTGACATTAAAAAATTATATTAATCTTAAAGACTTGGAAACTAATGATAATGCTGATGTTTTGATGGAAAATGATACGATAAGTTCCGATAATTTACAGATGAATGCCAAAATTAGAATAAATAGTAAAAAGGGCTTTTTTCAGTTCAATTTGAAAGGTGCAATTGTTGAAAATAAAAATTTAACTATTAATGAAGATTTTAAAGATTTAGCAGGTTCATTTTACGCAGGATGGAATAGAGAATTGACTCGATCAACTCGTATCAACTTAGCTTATTTTTATTCAGAAAATAACCCTGATGGATTTGATTTTGTGCGAACTCCTTATTTTACCAATGCTCTAACCTTTAGAAATTCAAGTTTTCAGAACAGGAGAGAAGGAGGGCATAGTACTTATTTAACTTATTATTTTAGGGATATTTATAATTATTTTAGTGGGAATGTTTCACTAAAATATCAGTTCAATCAGAATTATTGGTTGGATCAGACAAACTTCATTTCGAGTATTGCAGTGTTTGAACCATTTTTTTCTACTGGCAACAGTAATTTATCAATTTCCACTTTATGGGATTACTATCTCAAGTCTTCAAAAGTGAGAATAGGCTTTAAAGGTAGTTATAGCAACGGATTTAGTAATTTGCCGGTTGAGGAGGAAGAAATTAACTTCGGCAATGAAAGTTATAAAGGAGAATTTGATATAACCAAGGTGTTTTTCGGGAGTTTTCGAACTACTATCAAAACTGGGTATGCCCATAGAATAAATTTTGATGGAGCTAATAAAAGTCAAACAATGACTTCAATACGGATATGGAATAATGGTCTATTTTTTACCTACAATGTGAAAGGTTGGATAGCGGAGGCTAATGTCCAGTCAATTAAAGGTGGAAGTGACCTTGGTAACAGTATAAATTTGCTAAGCACCCAATTGGGCATTCGAAATGAAATTTCAGTGAATAGCAGGAAGATGATGTTGGGATTGAATGTCAATAATTTGCTCAATACTCGGGAGTACACGACAACTACCAACGACACTTTGTTCTTATTTGAATCAGGTGTGAATGCTCTGCCGGCTTTTTTTGTATTTAATGTGGATTATTCGTTTTAAATCCATTCACCCACCTAGTTTCTTAAGCAACTTCATAAACACCCCGCCTCTTTCCTCTTCCCACACTAACAAAAACTCACTATTCAACCTATCTATCTCCTCATCGCTAAAATCATTGTACACATTGGAGTACAGTATATATGGATTTTCGTCCAAATTTTTTCTCGCATGAACACTCATATCATCACTAAGCTCCATGTATTTAAACTCAGTTAGATTAGGGAAGGCCGTACCCACCTCATCGACACCGATCCCCTCAGCATCTAAATATTCCATCATGTCCGCCCGTAATTGATAGTAGGGCAGATGAGCCAAAGTTGAATCCCAACCCTGGGATATTTTCTCCGGATATATCCATAAATTCCCTGTCGCCAATCCCAAAAAACAGATCAGCGTGAGGATATTTCGCTGCCTGATCGAAGTGCTTAGCTCTGAAATGAGATACAAGGTCAATATGCTGAACATCACCATCGAAGGCAATAAATAGCGATGTCCCGAAAGTCCTTTATACATTAACAAACTGATCGATAAACATATGGTCACAGAAAGCCATATAAAGATCAATTCCTTGCCCCTTTCCTTTCGCCATATTTTCCTGCCGCCCACCAGCATCAGCACTCCCGCTATCAACCAAAGAAAAACTCTTCCAAAATCCAAGAGTCTCCATCCCAAAATCCCAATATTATAAATAAATCCCTTCAAATCCACCCGCTCAAATGCCGGCGCCCACGGAGAATCCGTGTGATAGCCCACCCAGCCTTTCGCCTCATAGTGATGGATAAAGAAACTCGCAAAAATAATCACGGCAGGTAGATATGCCAATGATTTCTTGAATAAAGCAGGAAAAAGTTGTTTGTAATAAGTTCTTTTCTCGAAGAAAACGTCCAACAGTAGTATGGCAAATGCTGCCATCATACCCCGCATACTTATTAAAAAAAGTCCGGTGATCGCCAAGCTTAAGATCATCCTGTTTTTGCTGAAAATGGCATTCAAACCCCACAAAAAGAAAAAGAGAAGTGGGATATCAGGGGTGATTAAAACAGCCTGCCCCAGAAATGTTGGATCCGCTAATACAACTAACACACCCAAAATAGTATATTCTTTAGATAAAAATCTCGATAATATATTCTGTAATTGAACTACTATTCCAAACAAAAATGGAAGCATGGCAAAATGACTAACCTCCAGACTTTTTCCAAATATTTTCCAGCATATCGATAAATAAAAACCAAATGCAGGAATATGACCACTGTTCATAGAATCAGGTAATAAAACAGAAAATTTTTCCTGTTCAAAAAAGAAATGGGCATGCTTGGAACCTAATTGTACAGTATCCCAAAAAAATATATTTCCCGAAACAAAATATGTGAGTAGGGTGAAGGCTACAAATAGTATTCCCGTGAAAATGTAATTGATTCTTATCGGTTCATTTCCTGATTTCATAACATTGATCTGTATAAATTCAACATTTGTTCTGTTACATGCTTAGAATGAAACTTCTGAACATATTCTCGACCTTGTTTTATCACTTTGGTCTTCAAGGAATCGTTTTCTAACAGCCTTTGCATCGCCTCCGCTATCGTTTCTTTATTGCGAACATCGACGAGTATAGAGTCCGGCCCCGATGCTTCCGGCAATGAGCTTGAATTCCCCGATATGACCGGACATTCACACCACAAAGCTTCGATAATAGGAATGCCGAATCCCTCAAATAAAGAAGGGTAGATCAAAGCTCGAGCCTGATGATATAATTGCGGCAAATCCGGAAAATGCACATCGGGAACATGTATTAAATAAGATTCCAGATGGTTTTGGGAAATGAAGTTCTTTACCAAATTGAAATATTCCTTGCCATTTCCAATGACTACAACCGGAATTCGAAGCGCGGGAGGCAAAAGTGCCAAGGCTTCAAAAACTTTTAACAACTGTTTTCGCTCGTTTACAGAGCCCACATAGATGAAGTATTCTGAAGGTAAATTATATTTTTCTCGTAATTCGGGAGAGGTCGTCGGTTTAAAATTCTCGAAAATCTGATCCGCCGACTGGTAAATCACAGAAATCTTTTTCTCCGGAACTTTATAAAATTCCATCATGGCTTCCTTCGTAGCTTCGCTAATCGAAATGATCCTATCCGCCCGCTTTGCCGCATATCTCGACTTTTGATCGTAAATCCATCGGTCTATTGGTCTGTACATGGAGGGAAATTGCAGGAAAATCAAATCGTGCATCGTCAATAAAACGGGCAATTGTCGCGACTTGGAAACTATAGGTATTTCATTGCTCAGCCCATGATAAAGTTGGATATTTTCACTAGCCCATCTTCTCGTCTGACCCGCACTCCTCCAAAGCATTTTATTGCGAGGGGTAATGATTTCTGAATATTTTAAAATGGCGGCAGTACGGGAATTCTCAACTTTCTTTGGTGTGAATAGTACCGATTTGAAGTCCTCCCCGCCGTAAATATGCAAATTCTCTATCAAGGTCCGGGCATAATTCCCTAAACCTGTATAATTACTGAAAATTCGCTTGGCTTCATATCCTACTATCATAATTTCGAATTAATCTTGATCGAAAGGCAAGATGTCCGGCTTCCAGTTGTTAATAGATGCTTTTCTGAACTGCTCCCCAATCTCTGCTATACTGGTAGTAATGGGTCGGTAGGAAAATCCCGGGATATTGAGAGACTTAGAATTGTCTACAGACAAATCCGAATTCGCATTTTTAGCCGTAGCTTTTGTTATCAAGGGTTTAGCACCGGTTAAAATCCCGCGAATTGCTTCTGTTCGCCAAATCAGACCTGAAAGAAATTTCCCCACAGCGGTCGTAGGTCTTTTTTTGCCAATAGCATCTGCGACCATATTCATCATTTCTCGAAACTTGACTACTTCGGCATTCAAAATATAGCGCTGGGCTGAAATGTTGTTCTCCATTAAAATATACATGGCTCGCACTACATCCCGCACATCGACGAAACCGGTTGAACCTCCGGTGTAAAATTTAAAATTTTTATAAGCTTGTTGAAAAAACTTGTTGCTGCCAACATCCCAAAATCCACTGCCTAGAATGATGGTAGGATTCACAATTACAACATTTAAACCCTCCGCTTCTGCTCTCCATACCTCTTGTTCGGATAAAAATTTACTCAAAGAATAGAAATTACTGTCTGATTCACTCTGCCAATAATCATTCTCATCACTCATCCTTCCGGGTGGTTTCCCGATGGCAGCGATGGAACTTACATAAACCAGTTTTTCTATGTTGCTTTCGAGGCAAATATTAACCAAATTTGCCGTGCCCTCTACATTGGTTTTCAAAAGAAGATCTTTGTCTCTCGGATCAAATGAGACCAAAGCAGCGCAATGAAACACTTTATTAACTCCATTCAATGCTTCAGAAAGGGATTCATAATCATTTAAATCAGCTTCTCGAAATTCAATACGATCTGATACCTCCGAAAGTAAACTACAGTCACTATTCGACCTCCGTAAAGCTATTATATTATCACCGGTTTTGCGGAGTAAATATCTCACTAAATAGGAGCCAACAAGACCTGTGGCCCCCGTCACTAGTACATTAGAAGGTGATTTTTTTGGTGTATTTCCATTCATTGGATGGGTAAGATACAACCATGCGGGGAGGTTTGAAAATTTTCTAATTAAATGTTGAAATAATTAGCAAAAAATGGAAATTAATCTTTGTTCCTGTTTTGTGCGCTACGTCATCTCTTAAAATAATTGGCATTGATTATCAATTATTTATGACTTTGAATTATGCTTTTTAGGTCACGCGTTACATGAAAATTGAAAGAGTAACAGATGGGATTTTATTGTAGTTTTCCCTCGACTATGTTTCAATTTTAACCACAAAGGGCACAAAGAAGGCACAAAGAGC
>CALCSX010000010.1 GCA_937894165.1 uncultured Saprospiraceae bacterium
GGAATGATTGCGATTTTCGTGCGAAAGCTGAAACCTCTAGATGGAATATTTCATTTGAGTGGCGAGAAAATTATCTTTAAGAATAAGATTATAGATTTATCTCGTTCTTCAATAAGTTTTGGAAATTTCGGGAGTGCTGCAAGTGGTGCTAGAGGAACAATATTGTACCTGCGGGAAGAAAATGACCTAATTAAAATAGCTGTTATAGGCTTTTATCTAGGAAGTCCTTATAAATATAGAGAAGATTGGTCTTTGAAGGCGGATGCATTTTTAACAAAGGAAAATTTTCAAACCTTCATTTCATATTTGGTTGAAAAAATTGAAAATACCATTCCTACGACATTTTCATCAAATAAATCTTTGGAAATTCAGCTAAGAAAACCTCTATCAACTGCTCAAACCAGTAACTTTATATTTCTATTATTATTCCCTGCCATTATACTAGCAGCAATGCTGGGGCAATTTAGTCCTGTACTTAGTATATTAGTGATCCTGGGAATGGTAGGGACTTTTATTTACTTAATGATTAAAGCAAGTAAAAAACCCGGTGGTTATTATATCATAGTTGATGAGGATAGTATATCTTTATATACAGTCAATAAAAAATCATTATACGCTCATAATAAATTGAATGGTATCAATTATTCATTATATCAAATTCAAATTCCAACCAAGTATACAAGATATGGTTATGAGGTTTTAAAAATTATGTTTCACAATGGAAAAGGAATTACTATTGCCAACTTTTTGGGCACAGCGCCAATCAGTAGAAGGCAAAGCTTTCTGGAGGACCTGAAATATAGTTTTCAAGGTCCTGAGTTTATGGTAGATGAGGTAAATTTTAGACGAATAACTGAAGCAATTATAAAAAAGTAAATAGTTTAGTAAAAAGAGGAAAGGGTTTGGTTATTTTGTTAAATATATAAAACAAATTCATTGTAATTATAGAATAAATATTGCATTTTGGAAGGAAATTAAATTTTTATGAAAAAAATCTTAATTAGTTTAGTGCTATTCAGCTGTATTATCCCGGTGATATTAAGAGCGCAAAGTATAGATGGAAAAAAGTCTCGGGTTGAATTTAACATAGGAAGTTTTGGCTTTATGAGTGTTGACGGAACAATTGGTGAAATGTCCGGTATAGTCAATTTTTCTCCCACTAATCCCAAGGAATCAAAATTTGATGTTTGCATTAAGGCCTCTACGATTAATACAGGGATAAAAATGAGAGATGATCATTTGAGGTCGGAAGATTTTTTCCATGTTGAAAAATATCCTAATATTTGCTTCACCTCGAAGGAAATCAAGAAAGACGGTGCACAATATTCAGCTAAAGGGGAATTGGATTTGCATGGGGTTAAGAAACAGGTTGTAATTCCATTTGAATATAATAATGGGACTTTGACAGGAGAATTTGTTATAAATAGAACTGATTATTTGATAGGCGAAGATACCGGTAGATTCTCGGTAGGAGAGGAAGTTACTATTACTGTAATTTGTGTATTGAAATAAAATTATTGAAGAATATGTATTCTTTAGTTCAATTTTCAAAGCAACAATATGAGTTTGTAAGAGGATCAAGGAGTGTGCTCCTAAATTATTGTAGACAGATGTCTCAGAATGATTTTTTAGAAGCAAATAGTTCGTTTGGTAGAGGGGGAAGCGTCAGAAATCTATTAATACATATAGTAAATACCTACGAGCATTGGGTAGCAATAATAGCACTTGGCAAAGCGATAGATTATACTTCTGCAGATAACTTCGACAATATTGATGCCATTTTAAGATTGTTTATAAATATAGATAGTTATGTTTTCGAATTTATAGAAAAGATGGAGGATTTCGATGGTGCAATAAGTTTTAAAATCGGAAATGAAACCAAAATCACCTCTCCCTTCCAACTTTTCACGCATGTAATTAGTCACGAATTTCACCATAAAGGGCAGATTTTGTCTTTAAGCAGACATTTAGGATATATCCCTGTAGATACAGACATTTTAAGATAGAATTGCCTTTATTTCGATAAAATAAATTCAATTTACTTTTACTTTACAAACAATTGATAATCAAATAATAATTGATTAAATCCCTGCTCATAGCTAAATAGTAGATTTGTAATATTAATTTTCCATAAGGAAGAAATAAGGGAAAACAAATACTATGCTGCGAAGAGATCTTGATATTGTCGTTATTTCAGATGTTCATTTAGGTACATACGGTTGTCATGCAAAAGAATTACTCAATTATTTACGCAGTATCCGACCTGCTACCCTCATATTGAATGGGGACTTTATCGATGCTTGGCAATTTAGAAAAAAATATTTCCCTAAAACCCATTTATTAATCATTCAGGAGATAATCCAACTTTCCGCGAATGGTTCTAAAATATACTATCTGACCGGAAATCACGATGATGTGTTCAGAATGTTTACGGATGTTAGTGCCGGCAGCATTCATTTAAGAGATAAGCTAGTTTTACAATTAGCCGGAAAACGTTATTGGTTTTTTCACGGGGATATTTTTGATTTCTCGATCATGGTATCCCCATTTTTAGCTAAACTGGCGGGTAAGGGTTATGATTATCTTATCAGATTGAATAGATGGGTGAATAAGTTGAGAACCTATTTCAATATGGGCCCATTAAGTCTCGCATCAAGTGTAAAACAAGGTGTTAAAAGGGCAGTAAAATATATTGATGATTTTGAATCGAAAGCAATCGAAGAAGCAGCAGATCAGGGATATGACTATGTTGTTTGTGGACATATTCATAAACCACAAATACGCACAATGAATATTAAAGGAAAACAAATTGTATATATGAATTCAGGAGATTGGATAGAAAATTTGACTTCACTCGAATATCGTCACGGTAATTGGAAATCATACACTTACGATCCCATTGAATTTGAAGTGAATAAAAAACTACATGTTCCGATGAAAGAGGAATCCCCAGCTGAGAAAGTGACTACATCAGAAATAATCCAAGACCTTTTGGGCGAAAATAACATACACACTTCTCCGTTTTTTAAGGATAGATCAGCTAAGAAGCAAGGACAGAAGTTAGATTCCTTATTCTAAGAACTTAAATTCACAACGGCACGCGCACTTTTTGGCAAACTGATAAATTTGGTTAAATTTGATCTTGTTTGAGGCTTGAAATTCTAAATTTCTTCAGCCCTTCTAAATTTAGCTCAAAATATCATTATCCAATGTCCGAAAAGAAAAAATCACTCTATTTATTAGATGGCCATGCTTTGGTTTACCGTGCTCATTATGCGTTTATAGCTAGACCTTTGTACAATTCCAAGAATGTCAATACTTCCGCAATGGTGGGTTTTGTTCGAACATTATGGGATATTTTGAAGACACGTAAGCCTAGTCATATTGCTGTCTCTTTCGATTTGAGCGGACCTACCTTCAGGCATGAAAAATATCCGGCTTATAAAGCTAACAGGGAAGTTCAACCGGAGGATATTACATTTGCCCTCCCTTATATTGAGAAATTTGTAGAAGCATTTAATATTCCGGTTGTTACGGCTGTGGGCTATGAAGCTGATGATGTAATTGGAACTTTGGCAAAACAGGCAGAAAAAGAGGGTTTTGAAGTATTTATGGTCACTCCGGACAAAGATTATGCGCAATTAATCAGTCCTAATATTAAAATGTATAAGCCTGCAAGGATGGGCAACGATGTTGAAATCCTGGGAGAAGAAGAGATCAAGGAGAAATGGGGAATAAAGAGAATGGATCAGATAATTGACATTCTGGGATTGCAAGGTGATAGTGTAGACAATATTCCGGGAGTTCCGGGCATCGGTCCTAAGACTGCTGTCAAATTGCTAGAGGAATTTGATACGGTTGAGAATTTATTAGCAAATACGCATTTATTAAAGGGAAAACAAAGGGAAAATCTTGAGACTTTTGCTGAACAAGCTCTTCTTTCAAAGGATTTAGCAACAATTGATATAAATGCTCCGGTCGAGTTTAATGCTGAAAGGTATATAGTTGAACCTTTCAATAAGCAAGCCCTGGAGGAATTGTTTAAAGAATTGGAAATGAGGACTCTGGCGCAGGCAATAATTGGATCTCTGGTCGAAAAGAAATCAAGTGAATCCGGCAAGTCCATGCAAAGTAGCTTGTTTGATCCTACTGAATCCGAATCTGCCATTAGTATCGCTCCCCCACCCGCACATGCAGTAGCTGAGAAGAATATTTCGAACCAATCCCACAACTATATTACACTATCGAATGAAGATGAAGTAATCAATTTTGTTCGAGAGATGCAAAATAAGGAGCTAATTTGTTTTGATACAGAAACAACCGGATTGGATCCCCATAGTGCTGATCTTGTAGGTCTAAGTTTTACAATCGCCTCTTATAAGGCTTGGTGGATCCCGGTTTCTCCTAATCGTATTGAAGCGCAGAAAACACTGGAAATCTTGAAACCGATTTTGGAAAATGATAAAATTGTCAAAATTGGTCAAAATATCAAGTTTGATATAATGATTCTAAGTTGGTATGGAATTGAGGTTAAAGGTGAGTTGGAAGATACGATGATTGCCCACTATCTGTTGGAGCCTGAGCTGAGGCACAATATGGATTATTTGGCTGAGACATATTTGAAATATCAGCCGGTATCTATAACTAGTTTAATTGGTAAAAAAGGTCCTCGTCAATTAACTATGCGTGATGTGGATTCTGAAAAATTAGCAGAATATGCTGCTGAGGATGCCGATATCACCTATCAATTGTATGAACAGATAGTTTCAAAATTGAAAAGTGATCATAAACTCAGTGATTTATATAGAAATATTGAAATGCCATTGGTGTATGTTTTGGCTGATATGGAGTGTAATGGGGTGAATTTGGATACCGATATGCTCAATAAATTCTCTGTCGAATTAAGGGATAAGATTGTAGCTTTGGAGGACAGGGTTTTCGCTCTCGCAAATACACATTTCAATTTATCTTCACCAAAACAGGTAGGGGAAATATTGTTTGAAATTATAAAAATACCTTACAAGGGTTCAAAAACTAAAACCGGTCAGTATAGCACCGACGAATCAAGATTGGCTGAATTGGCTAAAGATTATGAAATAGCACAAGCCTTGTTAGACCACCGCAGTCTTACCAAGCTAAAATCGACTTATGTAGACGCTCTTCCAAAAATGGTGAATGCCAAAACCGGACATTTGCATTCTTCTTTCAACCAAACCATTGCAGCTACGGGCAGACTCAGTTCAAATAATCCGAATTTGCAGAATATTCCTATTCGAACAGAGGAGGGAAGAAAGATTAGGCAGGCGTTTATACCTACTGATAGCAATCATATTTTATTGGCAGCGGATTATTCTCAAATTGAGTTGCGGTTAATAGCTGAAATTAGTGGTGATGAAGCGATGCTAGATGCATTTATTAAGAATTTAGATATTCATACGGCTACCGCAGCAAGGATCTATGGTGTGGCATTGGAGGACGTGAGTTCTGATCAGCGCAGGAATGCCAAAACCGTTAATTTTAGCATTATATATGGGGCTGGGGCTACTAACCTCTCTCAACAACTTGACATTTCAAGGAATGAAGCTAAAGATTTGATAGATCAGTATTTTAAGGAATACAAAGGCTTGAAAAAATACATGGAAGATGTTGTAGCATTCGCCAGAGAGAAAGGGTATGTAGAAACATTGATGGGACGTAGACGATTGCTTCGGGATATCAACTCAAAAAACGGTATGGCGCGATCAGGTGCTGAAAGAATAGCTGTAAATACACCAATTCAAGGTACCGCAGCCGATATGATTAAAAGAGCAATGATCGATATTTATGATTACTTCAAGAAATCTAGTCTTAAGAGTAAGTTAGTTCTTCAGGTGCATGATGAATTGGTTTTCGATGTTGTGAAATCGGAATTGGAGGAGATTAAACCTGTCATTTTGGAAAGGATGATTAATGCAATTCCGAATCTAAAAGTACCCATTCTAGTCACAATGGACACGGGTGAAACGTGGCTTGAAGCACATTAATTATAAATAAGAAGCCACGATATTTTAATACCGTGGCTCCTATCTCCAAAACATCACCACATCATTTATCTCCTTACAAAACGTTCTGTAATTTGACCATTTTCACTACTTAATTTTAAGAGATACATTCCTGTTGGGATGGATTCGATTTCCAAATCGATCGAATTAGTGCTTCCAACCAAATTAATTGGGGCATAATTCTGCACAATTTTTCCACTTAAATCCACTATTTGAACTTTTAATTCGTCTTGAATAGAAGATGTCACATCAATCCTTAATAATGAACCTGTAACCGGATTAGGCTTTATTTTAATATTAACTCCGGCAATTCCTTTTTCATTATTCGAAGTACTTAATAATACCTCAATATCTTGTGTTGAAGTCGCTTCGCACAATCCATCATCTGAAACAGTATAGCTAATTGTATGAACTCCCACACCTGCAAGAGCCGGATCAAAAGAGTCTCCAACTATACCCGGACCTTCAAATGCTCCCCCCGCGATTTCCGGTGTTAATGTTATCGGATCATCATTATCAAAAATGGTTTCCGGCAGTCCTGAAAATTCTGCATTTGATGATTCGCCTTCATTAATTGTTATAACATCACTTTCCAGCACACATCCTTCGCCTTCAACTAGCACATAGTATTCCCCCGACTGAGTTACTTCGAATTCTAACTCACCTTCTTGTGAAACTTCTCCATTGTAAAAAAGAGTAACTTCCGGATCTGAAATATCAGTATTTATAGAAATTGTCACCACCTCACCTTCGCATATACTATCTGAATCAAATGATATTTCAACATTAAAATCACAAGCTTGACTAGAAATTCTATATATATTTCCACTAATACTTATTAGATAGAGTTCATTGTCAAAACCTTCAAATATTCCTACTGTACTATTAATACCGGATGTTGTAATAATTTCATTAATATAGTTACCCACGCTATCGGTAGTGATGGTCCAAATATTATCAAAACAAAAATCTGCGTATATATAGGCACCTAATAATCCTTCTATTTCAGATCCTCTGTATACAGTTCCACCACTCACTGAACATCCTTCCCCTCTGCCATACACGGCTACAGGCATAGTGTAAGCAGAAATATCCTGACAATCTTCTAAATTAAAAGCTTCGAATCCTTCATAACATCTCCAGCCATAATTTTGGCCTCCCGGCGTTCCACCCTCTTGTCTGTTAATTTCCTCCCAGGCATTTTGACCCACATCTGCTATCCATAAGTCTCCATTTTGAGAATCGAAAGCAAATCTCCAAGGATTTCTCAATCCTAGTGCATAGATTTCATCCAAATGAAAATCTTCTCCAAAGAAAGGATTGTCCTCCGGTATAGTGTAAGGATCACCATTGTCAATATCAATCCTTAACATTTTACCAAGTAAGGTCAAAGGATCCTGGCTGTTGTCTTGTGGATCTCCTCCTGATCCTCCATCGCCCATTCCTATATACAAATAACCATCCGGTCCGAATGCTAATCCTCCACCATTATGGTTGCCAAAGGGTTGATCAATAGTCATAATAATAAGTTCGGAATCAGGATCAGCAATATTGGAATCGTCAGTCACACTAAATCTAGAAATGACGGTAGCCCCATCGCCTGTTCTAGTGTAATTTACATAAAAGTATCCGTTTTCTGAATATTGAGGATGAAATGCAAGACCTAGAAGTCCTCTTTCTCCCCCTGACAATATTCTCCCCTGAATGTCTAAAAAATGCTCTGGTAAAGTATTTCCCTCGCCATCAATAATGGATATTGTTCCCGGCTGTTCAACGATGAATAATCTATCATCTCCCGCATGAGCCATACTTACCGGTGAGTTGAATCCTGAGGCATATAGTGGAAATTCTAGTTCAAGTTGTGCTATTAATTCAGTATTAAAACTGAAGAACATTAAAATTAATGTTATAAGTGAAGTTATTCTCATGATAAAGTTATTTTTAGCTTCCAAAAAATTGGCTTAAGCTAAGCCGTACTTTTGACTATACGTTTTTTTAACATTGTTTGTTTGGTGATAAATGAATTTTATGACTGAAAATGAGAAGATTAACAAAGAATAATTTTAAAAAATCAATAAAAGGTAATAGAATCAATTTACCTAAATAAAAGAGGTCGACCTGAAAAGATCGACCTCGTAAAATATAAATCGTTTTTGGAAATTTATCTCTGTGAGTGTAATAAACTCATGTTCACATTTTCACTATTCACCATATACCAATCCGGAGAAAGTACTCCGCCTGATTGAACCCACTCTGCAAAGTTCAAATAAACTTGCGTTATATCATTACCTTCAGCAGGATAAGAGAATTTCTGAGGGATATAAATACCCCAACAAAGATTGGACTTTGATAAGTATAAATTTCCTGTGCTTAGATCAGTGTTATCCTCCATTGTTTGGAAAATTGACTCATCTACTAAATGAGTTGGCACTTTTCCAGCAATATGAATTTCATGTCCTCTACCAGCACCTGCTTCATTTCTCCAAATAAATGGATTATAAACTCCCAATCCTACTTCATTTAATGGCTGAGGATTAGTTAAGGTAATGGCAACATTAAATATTACGGGATCTAAAAGGGTTTCATTTTCGACAGTATTAAATACTCCCATATGATCTTTTGCATTGTCAAATACTCTTATGACGGCAAATGAACCTGAACCTTCCAATTCTCCATTAGTAACTTCAGCTACATTACTTCTTAATATAGGTAGTTGAACTGCAAATCCTGAAGACAAACCTCCACCTCTGGCGATTAATTCATAGGTTGCATTAATTTGAACAACTCTGTTATCACTATCTAATATTAGATTATATCTGAAATCAATAACAATATCATTCATGTCGAAATCACCTAATCCCGGCCACAAATCTTCATATACTAGTGAGTGAACTTCATCTTCACCCGGGAAGAAAACAGAGAATGCTCCTCTTGGATCTAAAGGAAAATCATCTAAATCATCAGGAATGTTATCATCATCTTCATCATCTTCAGGTAATTCACCATTACCTTCAGGATTACATGAAGTTATTGGTACATATAGATCACAAGAAAGAGTCACACTCGGATCAATTGTACCCCACATATTTTCAATGCCATTTTCATCACAAAAGTCCAAAACTCCTTTTAATGCACCATCACTATTTAAGATAGTATTTTGAATAACTTTAACAAGTGAAGTTGATCCATAACCTTGAATAGTTTGATTCATAGTTAAGTTTTGTGCCACCAACATTGCACCATCATGCATTTGTACTGTAACTCCGGTACCGCTAACAGTTAAATTGTTATTATATTTAAGATAACCATGATTATGAATTTTACCATATATATCAGATGATGCAGCAACTGTAATTTCACAATTATTTACTAAAATACCATTCGTATTTACGACCAAATTACTAGCAATATTAATACTTCCATTATTGGTAGAGGTATTCTCAGTTATTGTCAATTGATTTGTTGTGACATCTCCATGATTTATTAATATACCACCATTTCCTTGAAAAGTAGCATTATTATTAAAAGTAAGAGTTCCAAAGTTTTCTAATTCACCTGCAATGGTAGCAGCTGAGGTAAACGTAGCAGAACCTGTTGATGTAACGATTAATGTAGAATTTGAATTCCACATACTTAAAGAGGTAATAGTAACATTAGCACAAATACGTAATGTAACGTTCCCATTCAATGTTATTGAACCGGTAAAAGGTTCCGTCATACAATAAACCTTGTTCCCTGATAAATTAAGATTACCACCGGGAGGTAAGGGATCTGTACATCCAACAACGCAATCCGGAGAGGTGCTTCTTTGCTCAATTTTCTGACTGCTGTTTTCACCTAATTCCATTTGAAGGTCGTTGCTGGTAAGAACTACTTTTTTAACAAAAGATTCTCCACTAGGAGCCTTCTTCTCAATAAAAAGTTCCTTAACGAGAACAGATTTGTCAATACGACCTACAAATGGTCTGTTAACTGTACCACCACCTATTGCTAGAACCTTTCCACCTTGAGTAGGATCCGCATCATAAATAGTTATTCTGTGACCTACGGCGCCGAAACGCTGGTCTGTAACTTTAATTGTAAAAGTAAGATCCTTCGAGTTTTCAAATTTGAAACCATTAGGGACTACCATTTCAGTGGCTTTGTCTACATCCTTTATTGGATCCTTCTCGTCTTTCTTACAAGAAGCTAAAGTTGCCAAAATTAAAATAGAAATAAAAATTAAATTTTTCATACTGCTGTTTGATGTCGCTTTACACAACTTCTAAGGATTTAAAATGATTTGAATTTCGTCAGAACTGCTGACATTAACGAAAAAGTCTTGATAAAGGATGACTCGTGTGAAGTTTTTTGTACTTGCATATGAAGAATGCATTTACTTGTTGTCTTGTTAGGACATTTCCCTACACAAAGGTAATATTATTTGTGATATGGAATGTTTTTTTTGAATATTTTTTTGACTTTATTTTAAGATTCACCGAGAAGATATCTATAAAGATAAAAGGTTGATTTAATCGATTATCCTACCCACCATTGCCACTTATCATTTTTAAAACCACCTACACTTAAAAGTGAATGATAACTTAATTAAGGCTTAACATTCTGTTCATATATGGTCCTTTTCTTTGCAGTATTAATTGAAAAAATAAACTATAACCTTTAACCAAAATTGATTTTATGAAAAAGCTAATAATTATGCTACCACTTTTTGCTTTCCTTTTCTTAACCTCTTGTGAGAAAGAAGATGATTGTGATTTAGTGTGTGAAGAAGGTGAAATACTTACTAATGATTGTGAATGTGTAGATTCAGGAGATGATAAAGTTATAGACAGAAACATCACAGAAGATGAAACTTGGTACAGTGACAATATTTACGTTCTAGCTGGTAGAGTGACTGTGCTTCCGGGAGTAACACTTACAATCGAAGCTGGAACAATAATTAAAGGTCAGGCAGGAACAGGTGCTAATGCAACAGCTCTATTAGTTGCAAGAGGAGCTAATTTGATGGCAGAAGGAACAGCAACTGCACCGATTATTTTTACTTCTGTAGCGGATGAAATTACTAATGCTGATATTGCCGCAGGTAATTTCTCAAGTCCAAACTTAGATCCTGATGTTAACGGACTTTGGGGAGGCGTTCTTATCTTAGGAAATGCTAGAATCTCAGCTTCAAACGATAATGGAGATGTTAGTGAAGTACAAATCGAAGGAATTCCAACAAGTGATCCTAACGGACTATATGGAGGAAATGATGATGCAGACAATTCAGGTGTTATCAAATACATTTCTATCCGTCATGGTGGTGCTAATATTGGGTCAGGAAATGAAATCAATGGCTTGACTTTAGGCGGTGTTGGAACGGGAACTGTGATCGAAAATGTGGAAATAGTAGCTAATCAAGACGATGGAGTTGAGTGGTTTGGTGGTACTGTAGATGTTAAGAATGTAGTGGTTTGGAATACAGGTGATGATGCTATAGATTCTGACCAATCATGGGCCGGTACACTTGATAATTTCGTAATTATCGCTCCCGGTGACCATTGTTTTGAATTAGATGGACCAGAAGGTACATATGCAGCAGGTCATACTATTAGAAATGGTTCAATTAGAGCATCTGTAGGTGATAGAGTATCAGCTGATTTGATAAATGTAGATGAGAATTCAATTGTAAACCTAACGAATTTGTTTTTCACAGAAATTGCAGAGAGTCAAAAAATTAATAGAGTGACTGCACCAGATGTGATTTTTACAGGAATACAGTTCGATGTAGCTGAAGCGGATTTAGCTAGCCATGTTAATGGACCTATACCGTCAGGTGTTACTGCTGTGAGTTCTGCTACAGTTGGAGCGGATCTTTCAGTATTTAATTGGACTTGGGCTTCTCAAGGTGGTGCATTCGAAGGATTGTAGTAG
>CALCSX010000011.1 GCA_937894165.1 uncultured Saprospiraceae bacterium
CGCTCCTCCTTTTTCAGACTGCAATGTTTGACTTTGTCTAAGGAAATCGAAACTTGTTTGCGCTTGCCCTCGGCCTGTTTGACGAAGAAAAACTTTTCGCCGCTGCCACTCATACCGAATGCACTTTGTGAAATAATATCGATTTCACCCAATGTTGTACCTTCGCTCAAGGCTAGATCGTTCATTTGATTTTTAATTAATTTTTCTTTTTTCTTTCTTCCCATAGTCGTTATTATAAAAGGAAGAGTACAGGCAGCCAATAAGATGACGCCTAATATGATAGATGCTATGTCCATTTTTGTTAATTTTTGATAAGAATTGTTGCAAGTGTAGTTTAATCAACGTTCATATAGCCTTCAAAAAATAGACCTTTGAATTAATGATTGGAACCTTGCAATTAAAAATTACAATTAGCTATTGCGCCCTGCAATCAGCTTAAAATAAAATCTTAATGAAAATTTTTACCAAAAAGAATGAAAAGGGAAGAGCTTGTCTGCCTTTCTGTCTCGGGAGAAAGAGCCGAGAAAAAGGTGTTCGTATTGACAATATTGCGTGAGAAATAGCCTTCCTGCATGGCTGACGATATAGGTAACGCTCTGAAAAGGATTATTCAGCGTTGAATTAGAAGCAGGATTGGAAACTAATTTTACGGTTTTTTCACCGGTAATGGCACCGACAGCAAAATCCATAGAAAAGGGCGAAAGGGAATTCTCGGATTTCGAGGAACTGTGACTTATATCAAGTTTGTCCTTGAAATCGAATTCCATTGCGCCATTCCAGGTGGAAATCCCCAATGAAAGTAGAAAAACTAATAAGGGCAATAACCTTGGAAGGTTCAGCGCATTATAATTATTTGATTCTGTTTTCAATTTGGTGGATATTTGATGGATGATAACGAAGGATGTTGTGAATTAGTTTGTGAAATTTAAAGTATTTTTTCTTTGAATAAAAATATTTAGTGAGCCAGGAAAATTTATGATTTTGCTAACTGAAAAAGATCATAAATATTATCGATTCCGTCTTGAGTTTCAGAGATGATGATCAATGTATCACCCGCTAGAATTAAAGTAGAACCGGTAGGAGTCAGGTATTTTTCCTCCCGCTTGATCATGGCTATAATTGCTGATTTGGGGAAGTGTAAATCGACAATTTTTTTGCCAGCGATTAAATTATTACTAGGAATCAATATTTCTTCCATTACTGTTTTTGGATGTTCTAATAAAATTGCATCTACCGGAGTGATTATCTTCTCGTCTTGCGGTAAAGCAACGTTAAATAATTTTGCAACGTATGCCAAAGTCGTTCCTTGGATCAAAACCGAACTCACAGATATAAAAAATACAATATTAAATATCATCCCGGCATTTTCGATCCCGGCTAATAACGGGTAGGTTGCAAAAACTATTGGCACGGCTCCTCGCAATCCCACCCAAGAGACGTAGAACCGTCTTCTCATTTTCATCCGGAAGAAAATCAAACTGAGAAACACCCCCACTGGTCTTGCAACAAGAATTAAGAACAATGAAATCAGCATCCCTAGTCCTAAAAAAGGAATGATTTGAGACGGATAAACCAACAATCCTAATGTCAGGAACAATACGATTTGCATTAGCCAGGCTAGACCGTCGTACATTTTCATTATCGTCTTCTTGTGAATCAAATCCTGATTTCCCAGATACACCGCACAGATATACACCGCCAGGAATCCATTTCCTCCTACAAAATCGGTTGCGGAGAAAGTGATAAACATCAAAGCAATAACAAGGACAGGGTAAAGCCCTTCAAAATCCAACCTTATTCTATTGATGATAAATTTACTAATTTTTCCGAAGCCAAATCCTGCCAGTCCGCCCATTATCATTTGAATGAAAAACATTGGAAGTATGGAAACAATACTCATATTTTCATTCACGACTAAAGTTAGGAAGGCAACAGTTAACACATATGCCATTGGGTCATTTGAACCACTTTCCAGCTCCAGGGTCGGACGTAAATTTGTTTTGAGAGCTAGATTTTTCGCTCTTAATATAGAAAATACCGCCGCCGCATCTGTTGAAGAAACAATAGACCCTAAAAGTAAACTTTCATAGATTGTAAAATCAGTAATGTACCACACGAAGGTTCCCAAACCAAGCGCCGTGCACAAAACGCCAATTGTAGAAAGAGAAATGCCCTGCCACAATACAGGTTTTACTGTCGGCCAATGAGTATCTAAGCCACCGGAAAACAATATAAAATTGAGCGCTACAATACCTATAAACTGAGCCAGTTGGGGATCATCAAATTCAATTTTACCTATTCCATCCACACCTGCGAGCATCCCAATTGCGAGGAATAAAATCAACACCGGAACTCCAAATTTATAGGATGTCTTACCCGCAATTATACTTATTAGAAGTAAAATTGACCCTACCAATAAAATATTTTCAATGGTTAGATTCATGGATTAACTTTGTGGCTCTTCGATTTGGCAATATAAAGGTTAAAATTGAAAAACAAACAATAGAGGAATAAAAAATTAAAAATTCCTATTTAGAATTTCATAGAGATTACAATATATAAAGGTGGTTTCTCGAAATTCGAGAATGGCAAAATTTCCACACTTTTCAGCTTTCTCGAATTTCGAGAGAACATTCATCCCTATCTCACCTCCGCACCCGCACCCACCAACTCCGCCTCAAAAATCGTCTCTCCCTTCAATCCACCCAATGCCACCCTTCCGATCGTGTTGATCATAACATCATCAGCCGGCATCTCCACCTTCAAATAATTTCTCGTAAAACCGGAAACCATGCCCGCCTCCCCGGATGCCTCAAACAAAACTTCCATCTCCTCACCAGCAAACTGATCATAAAATGCCCGCTTCTTCTTCTCCGATAATATCCGCAATCGCTCGTTCCTCTCCTTCCTCACCGACATAGGAACCGGATTTTCCATCTCAGCCGCCGGGGTATTGCCTCGCTCCGAATAAGTAAAAACATGCAAATAAGTAATGTCCAAATCCTTGATAAAATGATAGGTTTCCA
>CALCSX010000012.1 GCA_937894165.1 uncultured Saprospiraceae bacterium
TTAGGATTTGATACCTTTGCTTCTTCGATTTTAGCTATTTTAGTAACAAAGTAAAATGGAAAAATACTATAATTATATAAATAAAAAACTATCTGATCGTCTGTTTTCAGGCAATTTAAGAAATCTGAAAATTATTCCTTCTGGCAGAATAGATTTTTCATCTAATGATTTTCTTGGTTATTCGAAGAATGGATTGCTTAGATCTAAAATTGAAGAATTAAAACCATCAATTGATATGTCATACGTGGGATCAACCGGTTCACGACTTATTACCGGGAACTCTTTATATATTGAAAATGTAGAGGATAATTTTTCCCAACTAATAAACAGCAAATCCGCGCTATTTTTTAATTCAGGATATATGGCCAATCTAGCTGTTTTGTCAAGTTTAAGTGATAAGAATTCCTTAATGCTCTACGATGAAAATGCCCATGCAAGTATCAAAGACGGAATAAGGAATGGAATAGGAAAGAGATTTTCATTTAAACACAATAGTATAATAGACCTAGAATCTAAGTTGGAAAAATATAGCAAAGTTTATGAAAGAGTATTCATAGTAACTGAAGGCTTATTTTCGATGGATGGTGATATTCCCGATCTAAATAACTTTCTGGCTCTGTGCGCCAAATTTGATGCCGCTTTAATTATTGATGAAGCGCATTCTTTAGGTACTTGTGGCAAGCGATCATTGGGAATTTCCAATGATTATTATGACCATCCCCATTTATTTGCTAGAATTTATCCTTTTGGGAAGGCCGCCGGGACGCAAGGGGCTTTTGTTTGTGGCTCAAAAATTCTTATTGATTTTTTTCAGAATTTTAGCAGACCTTTTATTTACACTACTGCACCTACAGTTGATCAGGTCCTTTCAGTGCAAGCAGCTATTGAATTATTTAATAATAGAACAAATTTTGATCAATTACAGACCGTTATTTCTGAATATTTAGAATTACAAGCAAAAGGGAACTTAAGCAATTGCAGTAATAATAAAAGTCCAATACAATACTTTAGAAGTGCAGATATTTCCTACTTGGAAAAATTGGTTGATGAGCTCCGTTCCAATAGTATTGCAATATTTCCTATTTTTGCGCCTTCGGTTCGGAAAGGGGAGGAAAGGCTGCGGATAATTCTACATTCTTATAACACACAAGCAGAGCTTAAACTATTAATGGATATTTTAAATTAAATTCAATTCTGTAAAAGATTATTAAAATGAAAGATAGGATTTTTATAAGCGGAATTGGAACTAATGTGGGGAAAACCTTCGTTTCAGCTGTTATTTGTAACAATTATGGTCACGCTTATTGGAAACCTGTTCAAACCGGTTCAGAAAGTGATTCCGACAGTAATTTTGTCCGGACTGTTATTGGAAATGAAATGATTCTTCCTGAAACGTATACTTTTTTTCACCCGGTTTCCCCTGATTGGGCAGCGAAATTAGAAGATACTAGCATTGAATTGGAGAATTTGTTTCCCCTCCCTTCGAATGATAAATTATGCGTAGAAGGAGCAGGAGGAATTTTGGTTCCGTTGAATAGAAAACATACCTATCTTGATTTTTTAGGAAGGAGTGAATTGCATCCTGTTATTGTAATTAGACACTATCTGGGGAGTATTAACCACAGCTTATTAACCTTAGGAATTTTGGAACATGCCGGATTTACAGATTACACCATTGTTTGGAATGGTAATGAGCATAAACCTTCCGAAGAGTCAATTCTATTGCGCCATCGACCTAAACATGTTTTCCGACTTCAGGAGACAAATGAATTAGAGCTGGGAACTGTAACATTGAGAAAGGAAGTATAATGAACAGGAATCAATATATTTGGCACCCCTACACCCAAGAAGCAATCTCCCAAGTACCACTTCACGTGAAAAGTGCCAAGGATGAATATTTAATACTTGATGATGGTCGCGAGTTAATTGATGCCATCTCATCATGGTGGACTATTACTCACGGGCATTGTCGTCAGGAAATAAGAGAAGCCGTAGCAGATCAGATGAGTCGCCTGGATCATGTAATTTTCGCAGGTTTTACCCATGATAAGGCTGAGGAGGTGGCAGAGAAATTGATGTCTATTCTCCCTGCCAACCATAAAAAAGTTTTTTTCTCTGATAACGGTAGCACAGCGGTGGAAATCGCCGTAAAAATGGCTATTCAGTATCATTACAATTTAAATTCAAGAAAAAAAATTGTGATTGCTTTTGAGGGAGCCTTTCATGGTGAAACTTTTGGAGCCATGTCAATCAGCGATCGCCACGGTTTCGACACTGCTTTTGAACCATTCCTCTTTGAAGTTAAAAGGATTCCGGTTCCAAGAGCTGAGAATATTCAACTTTGTATTGAAATGATTGCAGAATTCAATAGAAATGAAGAAGTCGCTGCATTTATTTTTGAACCTTTAATTCTGGGAGCGGGAGGGATGATCATGTATGAATCTAATTTACTGGACCAGTTATTAAAGTTTTGTTCAGAGTCTTCTATAATAACCATAGCTGATGAGGTAATGACGGGATTTGGCAGGACAGGTCGCATTCTTGCTACCGATTATTGTGAGAATAAACCTGACATTATTTGCTTAGCGAAGGGTTTGAGCGGGGGAGTATTGCCCCTAGCAATCACATCAAGTACCATTGATATTTACAATGCTTTTTTAAGTGGTGACAAGAAAAAGGCCTTTTATCATGG
>CALCSX010000013.1 GCA_937894165.1 uncultured Saprospiraceae bacterium
AATATGAAAAGATCAATCAGGGCATGAGTTTGTCAGAATTTAAATTTATTTATTTCTGGGAATATTTGCATAGAGTTTGGGCCCGCGGGATAGGTTTAATTTTCGCGATACCTTTTCTCATATTTTTGGCCAGAGGATCTATTGATAAGAAACTGCGAAATAGGTTATTTATAGTTGTTATTCTTGCTGCTATTACTGCTTCATTTGGATGGATAATGGTAGCAAGTGGTTTGGTTGATCGTCCTTGGGTTAATGCTTATAAATTATCTCTTCATTTATCTTTGGCATTGTTAACCTTGGGTTATCTTGTCTGGATCACTTTAGAGGTCTTTTTGGGTGTAAGAAAACTTAAAATAGATCCGAGATTTAGCGTGTTAATCAGATGTTTTTTTATTTTATTATGCATTCAATTGTTTTTAGGGGGAATGATGTCCGGAATGCGGGCTGCACTTTTATATCCTACATGGCCGGACATGAATGGAGAATTAATTGCTTCAGAAATATTTTTATGGGAAAATTGGCATTGGGAGCACTTCGTAAATTATGACAGAGGTGTTTTTATGGGCGCTTTGGTTCAGTTTTTACATAGATCTTTGGCTTATGTATTATTCATATATGGTATTTATATTTTTTATCGAATGTTTAAAGGTAGTAGAGACATTTTAAGAAGGAGTTCTGTGATTTTTATAATACTAATTTGTACGCAGGTTTTAATAGGAATTTTAACTGTCATAAATTCAAAAGGTACTATTCCTGTATTCTATGGTGTTTTGCATCAGGTATTTGCTATTCTCTTATTGATGATAAGTATAGTATTATTATACCTGAACAAAAAGAAGCCTGTTTTAGATATATAAGATATTAGCAAATATATACGCCTTCATGGTCAATGGAACTGATAACTGTTATGTACTTAATTTTTTCTGTTTTAATATAGTTCTCCAATTCAAGAGCTATATTTTCAGCATGAAGTGAATTCGCTGAAAGAAAGTATAAAGTAGAAGTATTTTCTGTTATACCTATTCCTAATGTTTCACGTGAAACATTCAAAGTTTTTAGGTTGGGAAAATTTGAAAATTTGGATTTAATTTTTTGAATTGTTTCCATATCTTCAAGTGAATGTTTAATTAAATCTAAGTTAGTTGAACTCATACCCAGAACGAAAGCTGCTGTTTTTGAGAGTAAATCCCGGTTAATAGCTGAAGCGTTATTACTGTTAATAGTATTTCCTAAAAAAGATATCGTAGTGAAATATAATCCCGGAGGACAAGGTATCCTGTAATTAGACAATAAATTATTTTCTTTTGTAATTAATTGAAAACCTCCGAACAGAGATGCAGCTAATTGTGCAGGTGATAGATCTTTAATTTTTTGTTTTAATAAAAATTGAAAAATTGCGCCTTTGGATATTTCTAAATTGTAGAATTCTACTAATGACCAAATTATTCCGACTGAAGTTGCCTCGTAAAGCCCTAAATCAAAATTACTACTTAGTGACGTTTGAAATTTAATTTTTAGAGGTTCTTTTTTAATATTATATTCACTTGAGAATTTTGATATTAATCCATTTGCAATAGATTTTAGATATGCTTTTTCATTTTTATCTAAATATTTTCCCGTAATAATTACCTCCCCTTCGGATATTGTTCCACGTGAAACAATTACCTCTACTCCTATTTTTTTAAGAGCAACTGCCGCACAGTTTTGGATGCAATTAAAATTCGAAATGGTGGCAGGACTAAAGCATTTTATTCCGACAGACATAGTTTATATTTTGGAAGGATGATATTTAAATTACAAATGAGTTCGCAAGATAGTATGGTAAACATTATATTTATATTCTAAACCCTAAGAAATGAAACTAATCTCCATATTTTTAATATTTGTTCTAGCAAATATTATATGCCTATTTGATAAATGTGCCGGTAAGGCTTCTACAACTGAAAAAGAACAGGAATTAGAAGAGGATTGTATCAGTTATAAAATTGCTCCAATTACGAAAGTTTTAGAATATCTACCGGATGCGGAAAATGATAGCTATAATTATGAAGTCTCTTTTTTAGTAAGAAATGGATGTGGAGGGTTTAGTGATTTTCTCGAAGAAAAGTATAATGATACCCTTGAAATTTCTGTCAACGCTAAATATTCAGGATGTGTTTGCACACTTGCTATGCAAGAATTATCAACATTCTATGAATTGGAGATTGGCAAGGACATAAGGGTAATTAAGTTTGTGGGGGATGGTGAGAATTTTAGTTTTAATATCCATTAATTTTTATACAATAACGAAAGAAAAGATATCAATTCGTATAGATATACTTTCGTTTTCAAATGAAAGTTCAAGTCCCATTTATGAACATTTAAGAAGATTTATTATTTGATATTAATCCATTAATAAGGTGGGTACACTAACAAAAAATTAAGCATTTTTAGTTATTTTTGAGCCTTAAAATTTACAAGCCTACAAAATTAATATCATGGTAAATAATTTCTTTGAGAGTTTTTCACGCAGACATATTGGTATCAATGAAGATGATGTGAAGAAGATGCTTTCCGTCATCGGCGTTGAAAGTTTGGATCGCCTGATTGATGAGACCGTTCCGGCTCCTATAAGATCGAAAAACGAATTAAATATTCCCAATGCCCTATCTGAATACGAGTATTCAAAATTAATTGGTGAATATGGCGCTAAAAACAAAATATTTAAAGCATTTATAGGACAAGGATATTATGGTACAATAACCCCTGCTCCTATTTTGAGAAATATATTTGAAAATCCCGGATGGTATACACAGTACACGCCCTACCAAGCAGAAATAGCACAGGGGAGGCTCGAAGCTTTACTTAACTTCCAAACCATGGTAAGCGATCTGACAGGGTTACCCATAGCAAATGCGTCTTTATTAGATGAAGGAACGGCAGCATCTGAGGCGATGTTGATGTTTTACAGTATGAAGAATAAAAAGAAAGTTGAACGCGACGAATTTATTGTTTGCGGAGATGTTTACAAACAAACTTTGGATGTGGTTATTGCTCGCGCTGAGCCAATGAATATTAAAATAATAGAACAAGATATTAATAGTTTTTCGCCCAATGAAAGGACATTTGGAGTTTTAGTTCAATACCCTGACGCTAAAGGCTCAGTGAATGATTATAGTGAGATAATTGCAGCATCTAAAAGTCATGATCTGTATGTTGCAGCAGCGACTGATTTGCTGTCTTTGGCATTAATTACTCCTCCGGGAGAATGGGGAGCAGATGTTGCCGTTGGAAATACGCAGAGATTCGGAGTTCCAATGGGCTTTGGAGGACCGCATGCAGCATTCTTTGCTTGTCAGGAAGAATTTAAAAGAAATATTCCGGGAAGGATTATAGGTGTTTCAATGGATGTTGATGAGCAGTTTGCACTGCGAATGGCACTGCAAACGAGAGAACAGCACATCAAACGAGAGAAGGCCACCTCAAATATTTGTACTGCTCAGGCATTGTTGGCTATAATGGCGGGAATGTATACAGTGTATCACGGGGCGAAAGGAATCAAAAGGATAGCTACTGCTGTACATTTAAAAACAGTAGCTTTTAGAAATTTCCTTCAAATGCTTGGTTTAGAACTTACCTCTGACGCATTTTTCGATACGCTTTGGCTTGACTTGGAGCCGGGAGTTATTATGAAGTTGAGATCTGAAGCAGAGGCTAAAGGAATTAACTTATTTTATACAGAAAATGGGGTCGGAATTTCATTTTCGGAGACGATTACAGTAGAGAATATTAAATCATTGGCTCAGGTTTTTGTATCGGCATTTTCTAAAGAGGGAATGGAAATTGATTTAGAAACCACTCCGGAATGGGCAGTGCCTACCGGATTAAAACGAGAAAGTGAATATCTAACTCATGAAATATTTAATTCTTTCCACACGGAAACAGAATTAATGAGATATATAAAGAGATTAGAGAATAAAGATCTTTCATTAGTCCATAGTATGATTCCATTAGGATCGTGTACAATGAAGCTAAATGCAGCTTCCCAGTTAATTCCTGTCACCAACCCCAACTTCTCATTTATTCATCCATTCGCTCCAAAAAATCAAGTTGAAGGATATCTTCAAATGATTAAAGAGTTGGAGGAATATTTAAATGAAATTACAGGATTTACGGCTACTAGTTTGCAGCCTAATTCCGGTGCTCAAGGGGAGTATGCAGGTTTGTTGGTTATCAGAGCATATCACGAGGCAAGAAATGAATCGAATAGAAATATAGCGCTTATCCCTGCATCTGCGCATGGGACAAACCCTGCTTCAGCAGTCATGGCAGGCTTCAAAGTGGTGGTCGTTGGAACCAGTGAGAATGGAAATATCGATATGGATGATTTAAAGTCCAAAGTAGAGGAACACAAGGATAATCTTGGGGCTTTGATGGTGACTTACCCATCTACTCACGGGGTTTTCGAAGTAGAAATCAAGGATATTTGCAAGATAATTCATGATAATGGTGGCATGGTGTATATGGATGGAGCCAACATGAATGCGCAGGTAGGTTTGACCAGTCCCGGAGCAATTGGGGCGGATGTGTGTCACTTGAATTTGCATAAAACTTTCGCCATTCCACATGGAGGTGGCGGGCCTGGTATGGGGCCGATATGTGTGAATGATAAATTAGCGCCTTATTTACCTACACACGTTTATGTTCATACAGGCGGTGAGCAAGGTGTGAAGGCTGTTTCTTCGGCACCTTTCGGAAGTGCAAGTATACTTCTAATTTCTTATGCCTATATCCGTTTGCTTGGGAAGAATGGACTTGTCAATTCCACAAAAGCTGCTATACTTAATGCCAATTACATCAAGGCTAGATTGGAAGGAAAATATGAAATATTATATACCGGTGAAAATGGCAGAGCGGCGCATGAAATGATTTTGGATGTAAGACCTTTCAAAGAAATATGTTCTGCAGAGGATATTGCTAAAAGATTGATGGATTATGGTTTCCACGCTCCTACCCTTTCCTTCCCTGTGGCAGGAACATTAATGATTGAGCCGACAGAGAGTGAATCAAAGACTGAACTAGACAGATTCTGCGATGCGATGTTATCTATCAGAGAGGAAATAGATGAAATAGCGAGAGGGGAATATCCAGCTGATGATAATGTGCTTTCCAATGCTCCTCACACTGCGGGAATGATCATGGCTGATGAGTGGACAAAGGCATATTCCAGATCTAAAGCTGCGTATCCACTTCCTTATCTTCGCAATTATTTCAAATTCTGGCCTAGCGTTAGAAGGGTAAATAGTGCATTTGGTGACAGAAATTTGGTCTGTACCTGTCCGCCAATGGAGAGTTATATGGAGTAAATTATTGAAATTTACCAGTGAAAGCACATTTGCGAACTTGAGCCAAATCTCAATTGCCGAATGAGTTTTATAGAAAAAATAAGTGCAAAAAGGCTTCGAAATGAATTTTTCGAGGCCTTTTGTATTATAGGGTGATCGAAGAAAATTCTTTATACATAATATGAGTAAATTATTTTTGAGTCAATAATTTAGTACTTACATATCAGTTAGCACATTTAATTGTATATTAGTAACGACTATTATTAACCCCCTAATAATATTACAATGCAATCCCCAAAAATTAGTGCTTTTCATCTACCCTTGAAATTTACTATAATAGTTGTAATTATGCTAATTACTATCAAGTGGTCAATACTTCAAGAACCTATTATTGATAATGAAATTGATATTGAGAAATTCGAATATTGGAGCAGAAAGGCTGAATATGATTCTATCTTAAATAATTTAGAGCCGCGATACGAATATTGGAAAAAGAATGGAATAGAGGAGCCTATCGCAATTTCTTACAAATTTTATATATCAGCATTAAGTGCTAGAGGGGTGCAAAACATACAAGATTCTGTTGAATATTGGATCAAAATTTTAGAAAAAAGGAGACAATTACCACATTACGTAAACTTTTATTATCGCCTTCAAGCAGATCAGAACTTACGTGCAGGAAATTGGGAAATTGCTCAAGAGCTATTAGAAAGAGTTATTGATTCAGAAGAAACAGAAAAGTTATATCCTATTTTGATGGCTGAGAGTTTGGCAATGTTAGCTTATATGCAAAGCGAATACCGAAATTTTGATGAGGCTTTGTCAAATACCGAAAAAGCTGATAGTTTATTGAAGAAAAATTATGGGGAGGACTATGCCGGCAGGATAATGGTTTTAAATAATTTTGGCATTATTTATGGTGAATTGGGACAGTTGGAGAGGGCACTTGAATTTTCCTTAGAGACAAGGAAATTGACCCAAATGCACTATGTCCCGGAGCATAAAAACCACTCAATTTCTTTAAATAATTTAAGTGTCATCCTTTCTAGTTTGGGTAGAAATGAAGAAAGTTTAGAAGCTCTAAAGGAGGCTTTAGAAATAAATATAAAACAAAAAAGGAATGTTGATATTTTTATGAATTATATGAATATGGCATCCCCATATATTTCGAAGTGGGATTATAATAATGCAATGAATTATTTAAAACTTGCAGAATCCATGCTCAGTGAAGAAGCTTCAGAATTAGATCCGTACAGAATGAATCTATACACCACCATGATAGCTTTTTATTATGATTTAAAGGATTACGACACAGCCTATTCTTATTTGACAAAGGCATTGGATTTTGGGAATACATATTATAGTGATTATAGTTATCCCATGGCTAATGTTTATGTATCGATGGGAAATCTTTTAATGGAAAAAGGAGAATATTATGAGGCTATTGAATTTCATGAGAAAGCCATTGAAATCTTTGCATATTATTATGGAGAGGAAAGTACTAAAGTAGCTACCGGCTATTATTGGCTAGGACAAATATGGGAAAAATTAGATTCCATTCCATTGGCGATAGCAAAACTAGAGGAAGCAACTTCTCTATATGAAAAGGTAAATGGTACGGACCACCGATACACCTTAGATTCCCGTTTAATTCTGGCAAAATTATATATGAAAAACAATAATTTAAAAGAATCTAATAGACTTTTAAATAATATTTTTGACCAAAAGCGAATAAAATTGGGAAAAGAAGCTCGGACTGGATTAATTCCGTATGCTGAAATGGAACATAATGTTACTTTAATAGGTGCTTTGGAATTGAAAATCAATCTTTTAAATCGTGAAATAGATACGGGAAATAAATTGAAAGTATTGAAAGACATTGCGAGAGCATATGAATATCTAGGAAAAGAATATGATCGAATTATGGCTAATTATGGTGGCTTCAAGGATAGAGATGACTTACGTCAGGATTCCGAAGTGCTTTTTAAAAGGGCGGTAGCCGCATGTTACGATCTTTATGAGTTAACCGGTGATCAGGAATGGGCAGAAAAAGCATATACTTATTCCGAAAGAGCGCGAGCTATGAAAATTCAGGAAATAATGCGAGATAGAATAGCAACGAATCAATCCGGATTGCCTGATTCAGTTTTAAGAGAGGAATTTCAACTAAAAACACATTTAAGATCACTTGAAAATCAATTAGTTGAAACAGATCAGGCTGATTCATTAGTATTTAAATCTCTAAATAAGTCTTATTTAATGGTTAATCAAGAATACAATGAATTTGTCAGAAATTTAGAGAGAGAATATTCTAAATATTATGATTTAAAATACAATGTTGTGCTTGCCGGACCGGATGATATAAGAAGAGATCTACTAAATGGAAGGAATACTTTGATACAATACAGCCTTCTAGATTCTATAGCTTATGTTCATATAATAAGCCCTGATGATTTTAAATTTATAAAGCTGTCAGTC
>CALCSX010000014.1 GCA_937894165.1 uncultured Saprospiraceae bacterium
TAATCTCCATCTCTTCAAAACCCCCTATCAAAAACTAACTGCCCCTTCTTCTCCTCAAATCCCACCCTCCTATAAAACTCATGCGAATCCTCCCGCAAAACATTACACCGAACCCTTATTTTGTCTAACCCTCGCTCTTCCGCCCACTTGATTACCTCCTCCACCAATATCCTCCCTACTCCATGCTTCTGCCTCCTCTCATCCACAACCAGCCCGCCGATCTCTACAAAAAATTCTGACTCAACCCGCATAGCCACAAAACCGTGAACCCAGCCCGCTATCTCGCCCGCCCATTCCACCACAAAAATACAATGTTCAGAATGAGCTACCATCACTGCTAGCCTTTCCTGCATTTCCGAACCATTTACCTCGTAACCCAATTGCAAGGACAAGTCGACCAGCGCCTCTCCATCTTCCACCCCAGCTCGTCGAAGGCTAATTTCACTATTATTCATTTGGCTTGTTTATTCATTGCTTCGAGAATTTTCTGACCCAATGGCGAAATATCATAACCCGGATAATGACTTACCGTCAGTCCCAGATTTTTCAACTTTCGGACATTGATTTTCAACCAATCCTTCTCCCTTCCCAACAGCTCCCCCAAATCCGCTGCTCAACTTGGGATTTTCCCCAATAGCCCTCAGAACAGTCTCCGTCCAGTTCCCCTGCTTGCTAAATTTATCATATCTCTCCAACTTTTCAAGAATTCCACCCATCTCCTCCACCGAAATGCCGACATTTTCCCGCAACTTAATTCGCGGATCTTCTCCATGATACTTTAATTCTATCCTATAAATTTGCCCCTCTGCACTTTTATAAAAGGATTTTATCACCTCCTCCAATTTCTCATACCCGGCAGCCCTCACATCCTCTTCAGTAATATCTTTCTGATCAATCTTTTCAATTTTCTCTACCTTAACCAACCCAATAGGCGTTTTGAGCAAGATACCCTCCTTCACCGCCGACTTCTTCCATTTTCTGAAAGCCACACTGACGCTCCCATCTGCTATCCCACGAAGATGAATATCCTTGATTAACATAGCTTATAATTAAAAATCTACACAATTACCTCTTTCAAAACATTGGCAAAACGCCAAACATCCTCAAAACTGTTGTATAAAGGCGTCGGAGCAACTCTCATCACATCCGGCTCCCGCCAGTCCGTTATCACCCCACGCTTTGCAAAAGCTTCTACTATACTTTTATCCCCCGAAGGAATTCTTAATGACAGCTGACAGCCACGCTCATCGGCATTTTTCGGGGTCAAAATCTGCACTTTTTCCCTGACGATATCACTCAACAAAAACTCCAAATAAGCCGTCAATCGCTTGCTCTTCGCTCGCAACCTGTCTATACCCGCCTCTTTAAAAATATCCAGAGACGCCCTGATCGCCGCCATCGAAAGTATCGGCGGATTGCTCAACTGCCAGCCCTCTGCACCTTTTATCGGCACAAAATCGTCAGGCATCGAAAACCTGCTCTCCTTATCATGTCCCCACCAGCCCGCAAAACGCTTTAAATCCTCTCGCTCAGCATGCCGCTCATGAACGAAAACCCCCGATAATGATCCCGGCCCACTATTGATATACTTATAACTGCACCAGGCCGCAAAATCTACCCCGTGATTATGCAACTTCAGGTCAATATTCCCCGCTGCATGGGCCAAATCCCAGCCTACCACAGCACCTATCTCATGACCTACCTTCGTAATCTGCTCAATATTAAAAGCCTGTCCCGTATAATAATTCACCCCACTCAACATCACCAAAGCAATACTATCCCCCTCCCGCCTCAACACCTCCACAATGTCCGAAGTATGCAAATGTTCCTCACCCTCCCTGCTTTCCAAAACAATCAGACCATCTTCCACATCAAAGCCGTGAAAATCCAACTGCGACTTCACCGCATAAATATCTGAAGGGAAGGCATCTCCTTCAATCACGATTTTGTACCTACTTTGCGTTGGTCTGTAAAAAGATATCATTAGCAGGTGCAAATTCACCGTCAAACTGTTCATAACTACCACCTCTCCCGGCTTAGCACCCACTAGATTAGCCATATTTTCAGTCAAAAACTCATGGTAAGGCATCCACGGATGTCGCGCACGCACATGCCCTTCGACGCCATGCTGAGCCCAGTCGTCCAATTCCTCCTCAATATATTTTCTCGTACTTTTCGGCTGCAATCCCAGGGAATTCCCACACATATAGATGTAATTTTCACCTTTTTCATCCTTCGGAAAATGGAATTTCTCCCTAAATGACCTCAATTCATCCTGCTCATCACAGGAAATTGCAAATTCTAAACTGTTTTCAAAATTACTCATACTATATTTTAATCAATTGATTATTAACTAATCATCTCCTAAATAAAACCCTTAAAGACATTTTATCTTAATGAAATCCCTTTATTCCCTTAACTTCTTAATGGTTCCATCCTTTCAGTATTCTATTTAGTACCTGAAAGAAAACACTCAAATACATTTTATCTTCATGAAAACTCTTAATTCCCTTAACTTCTTAATGTTTCCATCCTTTCAGTATTCTATTTAGTACTTGAAAGAAAACACCCAAATACATTTTATCTTAATGAAATCCCTTAATTCCCTTAACTTCTTAATGGTTCATCCATTCAGTATTGGCCTTTTCTTACAGCGACTTATCAATCTGAAAAATCGATACAAACATTCTTAGGCGCCGTGAAAAAACGCATCGCCTCCCAGCCCCCTTCTCGCCCTACACCGGAAGATTTCATCCCTCCGAAAGGTGTCCGCAAATCCCTCAACAACCATGTATTGATCCAAATTATACCCATCTCCAAATCCTCCGCCATTCGCGTAGCTCTACTAACATTCTCCGTCCACAGACTGCAAGACAAGCCGTAAGTCGTGCCATTCGCTATCTCCACCGCCTCAGCCTCGTCTTCGAAAGGAATCAGCGTCACCACCGGACCGAAGATTTCCTCCTGATTGGTTCTACAACCCGGACTCAGATCAGCAATGACCGTCGGACTGATAAAATAACCGCCTTCACAGCGTCCGCCCACCTGCACCCTCGCACCACCGGTCAATATTCTGCCACCCTCTTCCTGCGCCAAGGCTACATATCCTAACACTTTTTTCATATGATTCTCACTCACCACAGCACCGATCTGCGTTTCCCCGGAAGTCGGATCTCCTACCCGAAGTCGCTTCACTTTCGCCACAAAATCCTCAGTAAATTTCTCGTAAATCGATCGCTGCACCAGAATTCTCGAGCCACAAAGGCAAATTTGCCCTTGATTCGAGAAAGAAGCCCTGACCACATTACTGAGCATCTTGTCATAATTGCTATCCTCAAAAATTATCGTCGCATTCTTACCTCCCAGCTCCAATGACATCTTCTTGAACTGCGGCGCTATCTGAGAAGCTATCGTGGCTCCGGTAGTGGTTCCGCCTGTGAAACTCACCGCTTTGATGCCTCTGTGATTGACCAGAGGCGAGCCAACGTCGGGACCCTTGCCATGAATTATATTAAGCACGCCTGCCGGCAATCCCGCTTCATGAACTATTTTACTGAAAAGGAAAGCCGTCGCCGGAGTCACTTCCGAAGGTTTCGCCACCACCGTATTCCCCGTCGCTAGGGCAGGTGCAATCTTCCAGGTGAAGAGATACAAAGGCAGATTCCAAGGCGAAATACAAGCTACCGGACCCAAAGGTTGACGCAAAGTATAATTGATAGCTTTTCCCGGCATTTGATGCGATTCCGATGAGAATTGTACCGCTGCAGAAGCGAAAAACCTGAAATTTTCAGCCGCCCGAGGAATGTCCACCTTCGCAGCGAAAGAGATAGGCTTCCCATTATCCCTGCTCTCCGCCTCCGCCAGCGCCTCCGCATGACGGTCTATTCCGTCCGCTATTTTCAACATGTAGGTGCTGATAACTGAGGCTTCCGTATTTTTCCATGCCCGATAAGCCCGACTCGCCGCCGCCACCGCCACATCGACATCCGCAGCCACGGAATGAGGAATTTGCCCATAGATTTCCCCCGTAGCCGGCTCGATATTATCCATATACTCCCCCGAAATAGGCTCCCGAAACTCCCCATCTATAAAATTCTGAATCTTCATCTACCACAATTTATTTTCACGATGAACAATATTTTTTTTGGGGCATCTGCCTCCCTTACCCGCTATTCCTGCGCAGCGGCACCGCACTATCCGCTTTACTTCGTGTCCGCTACTATTGCTGATGCGGGTTCTCGAATTTCGAGAATTTTTCTCTCAATTCAATATATTTTTCCATTTTCTCGGCAAGACTTTACTTCCATCTTTCTAATTGATAAAGACTATTCCTAGACAAGGCTTTCGAAGTATTTGAAGCTTTTTTCCGGCGACTTCCTGAAAGAAAACCTCTCATAAAATGTCTCTGATAAAAAAAGTTCAAGTACAAGGCTTTCGAAGTGTTTGAGCTTTTCTCGTAGAGGCCCTACTTACTAAAATAAAAGCCTAGCTCCATCCTCACCTCTTGAGGTAATGCCGGAAGTTCCGATCTAGGGATCAAAAATGTCGAAATATTATGAAAATCAACAAATATTTGGTGTTTCAGTGCTGTTTGCATCAGATATTCATGCCCTGAAGAGCCTCCCGTACCTATTTTTCTACCCAACATTCTCAACACCATCTGAGCATGCCTGTATCGCCATGTCGTCATTAACTCATCCATATCTATCAACTTACTTATCATCAGATAAGGCAATTGCAATATCGGCTCATCTCTATAAAGACTTATAAGCAGTGCCGCTAAGGTAGCCTTGTAAGACAGTCTCACCGAGCCCTCCTCCATCAGCTTATTATGTTTCTCCTCTGAAAACACCTGTTCGAAGTAAGTGTCCGTATCTCCCAACATTTTGAGACGCATCTCCTTCTCCTTATCACTCAAAATATCCGTTGCAGTGATGGTGCGTTTCTCGCGATCTATCATCCTGTTTACCGCATCTTTGTATTGATTTATAAAAGAGAAATTCCCCACTACCAAGAATGGCGTCCGCTCCAGCCAACCTTCTACCAGCTCGAAAAGACTTTTGGAAGCCTCCAATTCCTGCAATTCTTCCTTTTGCTTGCTATCGAACACTTTGGAATAATGGGAATTATTGTAAGTCAGTCTCTTATTAGGATCCAGCCCTAGTAAGATTTCTATTTCACGAAATTGTATGGACTGAAATCCCGACGCCGGAAAAAGATAATTCCTAAAATCAAGGAAATCAAGGGGAGTCATCGTCTCCATAACTCCTATTTGTTGGATGATCAACTTTTGAATATCGATCACCCTGGTAAAACGATGAACTGCGAGGCTTACATTTTTCTCATTCAACTCATTGTCCTTGAATAGCTTCATTACAGAAGACAATTCATGGATGATCTGCTTGAACCACAGTTCATAGACCTGATGCACAATGATAAAGAGGGTTTCATCGTGAGCCTCCACACCCAGCGCACGGCTTCTCGGGTTTTGAGCCCCCAGCAATTGTTCCAGTTCCAGATAGCTTTGATAATGTATGGCGGAGTATTTATTTTCAGAAGACATAGTTTCGGTTTTTTACTGATTTCAAAGCCTAAAGTTAAGCGTAAATCCTTTAGAAATTAAATTTTACGAATGACTATTGTCATCCTGACCAGCTTATTTATAGCTCTAAAGGCACAGTAAGTTCTAATATCTCAATAAATTTGAAAAAATAATTACCCTTTTTTAAAAATTGCTTTATATTTGCACTCGCTTACAAAAGCAGCCCGCACATCTATCTTCGAAAGAGTCGGGAAAGTATCCGGAAGTTGGTACTTATTCTATTTAAATGGCGCGGTAGCTCAGCCGGTTAGAGCGCATGATTCATAATCATGAGGTCGGGAGTTCAAGTCTCCCTCGCGCTACTCTTTTTTGCAAATTTAGTAATCAGTAATTTATTCTATAAACGCTCTTCTCGGAACACGAGAATACCCCCTTTGCGTAAATCCCTGAAATCCGCCGGAAATCTCCTTTTTTGCAAATCACTTTTCTGACGCATGTTTGCCTTCTCAGATTAATGCTTCTCGGAACACGAGAATTAAGAATCCCCTCTGCGCAAATCCGCGAAATCTGCATGAGATCTCCCGTTGTTCCCCTGCTGGAGCAAGTTTGCAAATGTGCCTCTAGATGTCTAGAAGTCTCTTCTTCTTCATTTTCTCGAACCACGAGAATCCCTTTTTTTCAAAAGACGTGCAGAAGCCCCGAATGGGGCGAAATACCAAAGCCCGGGGTACAGCCCCGGGAAAAAGAGCAGGAAAATTGGGTTTTGGCGGGTTTTTTTCCCGAAGGATGCAATAAGAATGACAAAACCGGAGAAGATCTCTATTTTCAGATTGCCTATGGTTTTCCCTCCTATATTTTCTCGAACCACGAGAATCACGAATCTTTCTAATCTATGAAGGATTACATATTCGCTTGAGCTGCCATTAAGACAGTTTGTAAAAATTAATCAAATAGTATTAATTTTAGACCATTTAAGCGATATTAGCGTTCAATACAAAAAGTATTATGGCAACAATAGAGAGTTTAAGAAACAGCATTATTGATAAGCTTCTTACGATTACAAATAAAGATTATCTCACTGCCCTTCATCAACTTGTTGAAAATTCTACTGTGGACAACGATATTGTAAAATTAACCGCTGAACAGAAATTAATGCTTGAATTAAGCGAAGAGGATATTAAAAACAATAGACTTGTTACTCACAGTGATCTAGACAAATTAGACCGTAAATGGCTATCAGAATTGTAGTTTGGACAGATACCGCAATTAAACAACGACGGGAAATTTTAAAGTTTTGGACCATCCAAAATCGTACACCTGCTTATGCGGAAAATTTAATTGATTTAATTGCCAAGCAAATGAAGGTTATTGAAAAGCATCCTCACTCTTTCAAATTAACGGACTTTCCGGACACCAGAGAATCAGCCATCGGACATTTTAGTATTTTTTATAAAGTAACCGATCTTCAAATAATTGTAACCGCATTTTGGGACAATAGTCAAGATCCAAAAAAGCTCTGGAAACTGATTGTTAATAAGTAATCAAAGAAAGTATTAACTGCAGGCGCAAGTTTGCAAATGTGCCGCTGCACCCCCCAATCATATCATCATATCATCATATCATCTACAAATCATATAATCTCATTCCTGCTGGCGCAAGTTTGTAAATGTGTCTACGGGACTCTAAATCTTCATTTTCTCGAACCACGAGAATTCATTTCAGTCTGTTTTGATCTACAAATGACCTCAGAGAGGTCAAACTATATTAGAAATCAATTTAAAAAAATTGTGTTTTGGCGGGTTTTTTGCCCGAAGGAAGCAAAAAACATGACAAAACCGAAGAAAATCTCTATTTTCAGATTGCCTATGGCTTTCCCTTCTTCATTTTCTCGAACCACGAGAACCCTTTACGTCTGCACAGGTTTGCAATTGTACCTTAATATTTTATATCCAAATTTCCACTAGGCCATCTCTCCTAATCATATCATCTTCAAATCATATCATCTGATCATCTGATTTTTTTATGAGGACAAGTCTAGACTTGTCCCTACGAATTCCAAAATGAAAATCGTTTTCGCTACGAAAATCATATCATCCCCTAATCATATCATCTTCAAATCATATAATCATGTCATCATATCATCATATCATCAGCAAACCAGTTTTTCTCGCCTCTCATTCAACCTTAACCCTATTTTTAGCGTATTATGTTAATATACTTATCAAAATAAAACTATAGAATTATGAAAAATCTTTTTTCCTTACTTGGAATCGCCTTATTTTTAGGACTTACCTCATGTACAACACAGAAAGTTATCGACCAAAATGTGAATATGCTTGGTCAGAAAACCTGGATACTCAACACATTGGACGGCAGGTCGCTCGATGCCAAAGATTATAATTCCGGATTGCCATATATCAATTTCCTTCCGGAAAATAAAATCACAGGAAGCACCGGCTGTAATGAATTAAAATCTGCTTACACTTACAACAAAAAAGGTTTTGATTTCCTTACAACAGCTACGACAAAAAAAGCATGTAATGGAAGCGGTGAAGCTCTTTTCTTAAATGCTTTAGACAAAGTTGAAAAAGCGAAAATAGAAAACGACAAGCTTGTTTTCCTTGATGACGACAAGAATGAAGTTATGACATTTGTCCCTAAAAGATAATCTCTATTGATTTGAATATTTTTGAAGGCTCTTCACTTGAAGAGCCTTTTTTTTGGCTTATTTATAATTTCCAAGGCAACCTCCCAAGTTCCAATACACGTATTAGGGTAATTACTAACACAATTTTAAACTTCTAAAAATGAAAAAGTTTACCCCTATTATTTGCTTTTTAATTCTCTTTACTACTGTCCACATTTTTGCTCAAGTAGAGCTGCCGTACTACTCCGGATTTGATAATGCCGAACAAAAAGCCGGTTGGACAGAATACCAGACCGCTTCCACTGAATTCAGTCATTGGAATTATGCCACTTTTGGTGCACACTCCGATCCGTCATTCATAAGTCATGACTATTCACCATCTACAGGAATTACTTTAACGGATAATTGGTTTGTTTCACCCGGATTTTCGATAGCAGATGGAGGAAAATTAGACTCTGTATGGTACAAATTCTCCGGATTTTCGACTCCCACTGATGGCGATACCATTGGAATATATTTGCTTTCTGGTTCTCAGGATCCTGATACAGCTACACGCTTATTGTTATATGACTTTCGTGGGGAAGATTATATCACCGATAATTCCTATAGATTTATTTCTGTTTTTATTTGCCTGCCTCCGACCAAATTTCACATATAGCTATTCGATACCGCAATGTCAATGTCAGTGCACAATGGCTGACTGTTGGTTTCGATGATGTTTATATTAGTGGAAACACGGTAGGAAATGA
>CALCSX010000015.1 GCA_937894165.1 uncultured Saprospiraceae bacterium
TGTTGGATTATTTGCCTCCCATCCTCTTAGTGTAGCCGAATAATTAAGACAATCAAGTCCGGAATTATCGAAAATGTATCTAAGATTATTGTTAAAATGTATTTTCCATTTTCCCAGATTCTGGTTAAAAGAACTAGCCCCACTAAACATATGTTCCATAAAAGTGACTAATTGTATATCCCAGCCACTAATATCTTGATTAAAACTGGTGGCATCTTTGAACATTCTTGACATGAAATCGACATTTGAGACATCCCATGAACTAATATCTTGATTAAAGTTACTTGCTTTTTCAAACATACCTGACATGGATCGAACATTTGATACATTCCAATTTTCTAAATTCTGATTAAATTCCTTAGCATCATTAAACACGTTTGCCATATTAGTCACCTTAGAAATGTCCCAATTGCCAATATATTGATTGAATGAATGTGCAGATTGAAACATATATATAATCAAGGTTACATTAGAAATATCCCATTCTCCAATATTCTGATTAAATTCTTTTGCTTCAACGAACATATTCGACATATCCGTTACATTGGAGACATTCCAATCTCCAATAAAAGTATTAAAATTAATTGCATATGAAAACATTCTTTTCATTATGGTTACATTAGAAACATCCCAATTTCCAATAAAGGAATTGAATTTTGAGCATCCACTAAACATACCATCCATATTAGTTACATTACCTGTGTTCCATTCAGATATATTTCCATTAAACTCACGCGCACCTGAAAATAATCCTTCCATATTAGTCACATTAG
The DNA here is from genome assembly GCA_937894165.1 of uncultured Saprospiraceae bacterium. Lineage (GTDB taxonomy): Bacteria > Bacteroidota > Bacteroidia > Chitinophagales > Saprospiraceae > CALCSX01. The sequence continues at coordinate 774 of CALCSX010000015.1, forward strand.
AAACATCCCATGTGTTAAGATCTTGATTAAACTTATAAGCATTTGAAAATAGATTCTGCATATTAACAACATTCGACACATTCCAATCTTCTATATTATCATTGAATTTTAAACACGCCGAAAACATCCGAACCATGCTTTCAACATTTGTTAGATTAGGCACTTCTGCTGTGGAAAAAGATTGTAAATTTCTGCAATTCATGAAGGTACTTTCCATATTTCCCCATTGAGCCACATTGACAAGCAGAATGGAAGTTGAAGTAGGAGTCATATAAAATCTACTTAAAGATTCCGGATCTAAAGAAAGTGTAATTGTATCATTAGCCTCTGCACCAATTCCATCTATGACAATCTCGCTTCCACTAGAAGTATTAAAGCTACCTTCCCCACTTATTCCGGATGAGCTTACATGCCACTGATATTGTACTTCTCCGGTACTAAGTGCATTGAATTTGATGCTATTCATTGCTGAATTGGAAGTCCATTGGGTGATAAAATCTTGGCTGTGTGCAGTATGAAATACTAAGAATGCAAGAAGCATTAAACCATTTCTAATGGATAAAACTGAATTGATTTTCATGAAAATAAAGTTGGTTAATGTAAAAAAGGTGCAATGTAGGGATTTATTTGGTTATGAAAACTCCAATTCTCCATTGTTAACATTACATGTTGCGAAATTTTTTTAAAATATCTCCATATCTTCATCCCCATGAAATCCACCTATCTAAAACATTTCTTTTTCTCCATCCTCTTTCTCTTAGTCTTTCAGGGGCTAGGAAGGGCGGAGGTAGGCTTGGGATTCGAGGGAGAAGTGACCGCCGCCAAAAACCACGTAAATAACCTCCCTTCAACAGGCCTAGGCCTAGTTAAGTTGACGGACGCTAAAGCCTTTGCCTCTCAGACCTCTGCGTTACCGCCGAATAAGATGGTCGAACTGATAAAAGTTTACAGTGAAGGTCCGGATTTCGTAGGAGACATGAATAAGATACAAGGCTTCTATGTTAAAGCTGCCATTGATGCCAGATCAGCCGGAAAGATGGATGACGTGGCTACTTTCTATGCTGCAGTCGAGAAAGTGAGGAAATATAGACAGCTGGAGCCATTGAAGGCTCATATTGACGCCGTCAGCGACTTATGGCAGGATGTCGAAAAGCTGGATCTCTTCATATCTGACCTCGCTTCTAATGAGAACTTGCTTGATTTCTTCAAAGCGGCGGATGATGCGACGAGGTTGAAGTATGCGGGGGCTTTTGAAGTTGCAGCAAAGCATGGGGATGATGTTCGATTGAATACAGAATTTCTTTCCACTTTAAGTTTGCATTTAGATGACTTTCCTAATCTAAAGCCAGATTTGGATGATATTGATGTATTCAATGCATATAAGCAAATTGCTGATGATGTTGAACAGAGTTATGAAGTTTTAGATGATGTGGAAGGGAATTTAGCACTTCTTATTGCTCAAAAAACACAAAATTCAAATGCTCAACCTTTTTGGTATTGGTTGCAAAAAGGAAAGAAATTTGAGAGTGAATATTTGTTACCAAAATTCAAGAATCGTACTTCCGCAGAATATGTTCAATTAAAGAATGCTGCAGATACAGAATTTGGAGTAAATCTCGATGAATTTGACATGTACTCTCAGGTACAATTAAAGTATAATGCCAATGATTATTTTGTTGCAGATCAAGTTTATGTCAAGTGGGGCTTGAACCCTAATACAGGTGTGGATGAGATCCAAGACATCGTTGTAGTTGAGAACAAGCTGAAACAAGCAACGAGGCTGACGACAAATCAGAATGCTGGAAAGGTGGCAAGTTCGCTGGAGGTACGAAGTGTTGAAATTGACCCTGCCAGTTCCGTTAGTGGAATTAAATTAACAAATCAATTGCCTCCAATAACGACAAATAATAAATGGTTGAAGGTATATGATTCAGAGAATGGAGATGTCATTTCAGGGATAGATAAATTATAAAAAAGATGGACAAGAGAGAATTTGTAAAAAGTATAAAAGAATATTTAGAACTGGAGGATTTTAAAGCTATCGGAGTAGGGGCAGGAGCTGTTTCATTGATTAGAGATGTTGAAGAAATAATAATATCATATCTAAAATACCCTGGAGTATATCGGTTTAGGGAATCTATAGGGTGTCGCAAATGCTTTAATGAAGTTGAAGATATTCTTGAGAAGTATTTTGCTCTACATAGTCTCAATTATGGAAGAAATACTATTTATATCTCAAGCCGCCGATATGAAGAGTTAAGTCGTATAGACATAGCTAAGCCGGAAGATATAAAGAAAGTATTACCTCAGTTAAAGACAATGGTATATGAAGATATCTTGCCTTTTTTTGATAGGTATGATACATTGACATCCGTTTATGAGCAGCTTGTAGAATATGAAAATGATTTTTCAAGGATCAATAAATTTTTATTTGCACCTCAACCGATTAGACGTATTATAATAAATAAATTATGTGAGGATCCCAATTGGGAGGAGTATGCAAAATCTGTTTACGATTCTTTTAAAGAAGCTTCTAAGTCAGGTCAAAACCAACAAATGTATGAGTCCTATGCAAAGGTTGTTGAAGGAATTATAGAGGAATTGGGTTCCTTCTAAATTAAATTAATGTGGAAAATTGTTTTTTATTAAAAGTTGATTTTAGTCAGTGTATTGATGATTTTATGACGGTTCATAAGATTGATGATACAGATATAGATCTTTCACATTTGCTAAACTCGTCCAAACGTACGTTTGGACGAGACAAAATATATGCAAGAGCAAATTTGCTTCATTTACCTAAGTTTGATTTTATTGCAAATGATTTAAGAATTCCCGTAATTAGCTCAAGGTTTATTGAAATATCTGGACTATCAAGTTGTGAAGATTTTGAGTTAGTTCCTTTATTATTAATTGATGACACTTTTTCTGGAGATTTATTCTCGGAAGATGGAGAGCTGAACAATGATGTGAAGAAAGAAGAAGGTTATTATACTTTAAACTTTTTAACTCATCGGGAATTCTGCGATGTTGAAAAATCTGTTTTTAGAAAATTGAGAAGTCAACCTGAGTCTTTGGGGGTAATAAAAAAAATAGTTCTTAGACAGCCAGAAGAAGGATTTCCTAAAATGTTTAAGATTAAAGAAACGATATCTTCCCTTTTTATATCTGAAGGTATGAAAAATCTTTTGGAGGAAGGTTCTATTAAAGGATGTCTATTTGAAAAGATTGAAGTTTCATCATCTTAAAAGAATGACCATTCAATGTGAATCCTTTTACGATTTCTAATCACATATCTTATCATCCAAAAAGTCAAAATACTAAACCCTTCAAAACAATAGATTAAAAATGATTCTCCTGCCTCAGCAGGTTATAATATATATAAAAAAACATTAGAACTATAATGAAATCAAAAGATTTGAAAGATGGTGTTCATAAAAACTTAGGACCATTTTTATTTGAAAGGGGTTATAAAAAAGTAAGAGATGGATATCAGACAATTGATGGTGATTTTGCAAATTTCATAAATTACACTTATTTAATTGGTGACAACTGCAGACCTACATCCTTCAGTTTTGGGATCAGATCTAGATTCGTTTATTTAATTTTAAAGAATGCACTTAACCAGACTGTTGAGAAAGATATTTATACGACACTTATTGCTTTAAGTCAGGCAACCGTTTTTAACTTAAGACCCAAAGAATTCCAAGTTGATAATTACAAAGATATTGTCACAATGTGTAATACAGTAAAACAATACCTTATTGAAGAGGGGTTTAATTTTTTTGAAAATAAAAAGAATTACCATGAGATCTTAAATGAAATGAAAACTACTATACCTCCGGATAATTTCTACAGTGTAGGTTTTCGTACCTGGTCATTTAATGCTTTAATATTAAGTAAAATTACCCAAGATCAAGATTATGGAGATTTAGCACGAAAATATCTTGATTTCACAAAGGAGAAATTTGGAGAAGGATTTTTTTTAAGAGAATTAGATCAATTAAATAATTATTTGCTTAGTAAAAGTGTAGAAGATCTTCAAAACCTTATTTGAGAATAGAGCATTAGGAAAAATTAATGTAATTTGATGGATAGGTAGAATAAAATTCCTTCGGATGCATGATTTGTTACATATTAACACGATCGGAACGTATATAGATTATCAATTTGAATATTCTTTTTAGGGATTTTAATTGTGTAAAACAAATAGTAAAAACTTTAATAAAAAAACGCAGCTCATTGATTTCCAATGAACTGCGTTATGTACCGAAGGCGGGAATCGAACCCGCACACCCGAAAGTACTGGATTTTGAATCCAGCGCGTCTACCAATTCCGCCACTTCGGCAAGTGAATTCAAAACGCTTTTGAATTTCGGTTGGCAAATTTATTTATTTTTTGATAATTCTACAACAAATACGAATTTTATTGTCAAATTATTTTCAGATCAAGCTATCTGCCGCACTTTACCTCACCCTCATGAAACAGCGCTAACCAAAAAATCGCATAACATCCAAGCCATTAGCATAAAGTAACAGTGCCAAGATGATAACAAAGCCGATAATCGTCGCTATCTCCATGAACTTATCGCTCGGCTTCCTGCCTGCCACAATTTCATAAATCAAAAACATCACATGCCCCCCGTCCAATGCCGGTATAGGCAGCAGATTCATAAATCCTAAAATAAGCGACAGCACCGCAGTAATCCTCCAAAAAGTCTCCGTATCCCATTCCGTAGGAAACAAGCTGGTAATACTCGCAAAACCTCCCAAACTATCCGAAGCCTTGATATCTCCACTGAAAATTTTTCCGAAGGCCTTGATCTGATCCGCTAAGAAATTATAGGCTTTCGAAAATCCGGCCGGAATGGACGCTCCGAAAGAATATTCCTGTCGTGCTGTTTCCAAAATGGTAAAGGGATCAGTAGGAGCAATCCCTATTTTTCCTTCCTTATCTGTAGTCAAACTAACTTCTACTATTTGTCCGGCTCTCTCAACACCCAAAACGATGGGCTGATTTTTATACTGAATTATTTCTTTTGCAACTTCATTAGCATGGAATGTCTCCTTACCATTCACTGAAGTAATTTGATCCCCTTTCTGCAAACCTGAATTCTCTGCGGGCATTCCTTCTTCGAACCTATCAATGATAAAAGGAAATCTCAAACCAATAACTGAAAAATTCTTGTATTCATAGCTCGAAAGCGCCGGAATTACAGCCTGATTTAATTCCAGATCCATTTCCTGCCCATCTCGGATTATTCTTATGCTATTGATATCATTGACCACCAAATCCTTCTTCACCAAGCCCGGCTCAAATCTATCGAAAGGAATTTCACCCACCTGTAGTATCTTGTCACCATCCAAAAAGCCCAATTCGCGCCCTAAAGAATCAGTCTGGATGCCATAAATAGCATTTTCCGCTGGGAGATACTCCTCTCCATAATGCCATAAAATCATTGAAAAGATAAAAATCCCCAAAATGAAATTCACAGTAACACCACCCAGCATAATGATTAATCGCTGCCATGTCGGTTTGCTCCTGAATTCCCAGGGCTGTGGCGGCTTCATCATCTGCTCCTTGTCCATGCTCTCATCTATCATCCCCGATATCTTTACATATCCCCCCAGCGGAAGCCATCCCACCCCATATTCAGTTTCACCCTTCTTGAATTTCAAAAGTGAAAACCAAGGATCGAAGAACAAATAAAACTTTTCTACCCGCGTTTTGAACAACTTGGCAGGAATAAAATGACCCAATTCATGTAAGATTACCAATATTGATAAGCTTAATATTAGCTGGGCGATCATCACAATTATATCCATCTCCTGTGTACTTTCTTTTTTTAATAAGCTGCAAAAATAGTTTTTATTTACTTCTTAATGCTCAATTCAGGATTATATTATGTCAGGGCAGTATCAGTATTGATTTTGATTTTTTCGAAGTTTAGTGGATCTCTATAACTATTGGCTGCCCCAAAAGCATACTACATGATAAGCCATTCGTGTATTCGTGGCAAAAAAAACAAATGCCAAAGGCATCCCTCCGAATCGCTCCCCTGTCGCTCAACGAGCCGATAGGCGATAGAACTTAAAACTTAGAACGCAGAACTCTTCCAGTCGAAGGCAATCTGAAACGCTCCCCTTGCCACTCAACGAGCCGATAGGCGATGGTTACTGAGCTCCGTTGTCGAAGTACAGAACTTAGAACCTAGAACTTTAAACTCTCCGCCGCCATCCTCTTGAATGCTCTCCAATACTTCCCCATAAAAATAAACATCCTTTCATCTATTCTTTCTTAAATTCTTACTTTTGTACTTTCAAAACTGATACATGTACCTATTTTATTCTTTTGAAATCCGGGAGGGGCTGGCATTATTTGATGAAACAGAGAGTCGACACGCTATCAAAAGCCTTCGAATGTCTCTCAATGATTCCATCAAATTCACTGACGGGCAGGGGAGACGATACGCTGGAATAATTTCTACGGCACATGAGAAGAAGATGGTAGCTTCCAATCTTCAGATTATTGAGGAAATACCGCCCATATCCCCACACATTTGCCTGGCTTTTGCTCCCACGAAGAGTGGCGATAGATTTGAATTTATGGTGGAAAAATGTGTAGAAATCGGTGTTCAAGAATTCAGACCCTTCATCAGTTTTCATTCTGATCGCAAGAATATTAACATCGACAGGCTAGAGAAAATAGCCTTAAGTGCTATGAAACAATCCAATCAATTGTTTCTGCCAAAAATTCACCCTGCTCAAAATTTTAAAGCTTTGGTGGAATCATTAAAATCCTCGAGCGCTGCAAATCTTATAGCTTATTGTGGAGAGAAAGATTTGCCAATAATAAAAAATATTGATTTGAGTGAGGAAAGCAATATCACATTATTCATAGGTCCGGAAGGTGACTTTTCACCGGAGGAATTTCAAATAGCATTAGCGCATGGATTCAAGGGAGTGAATCTCGGTCCAAATAGATTAAGGACTGAAACTGCGGGCTTGGTAGCTTGTCATTGGTTGAGAACAATGTTTTATTAATTATTTTCGTTCGGAAAGAACAAATAGTAGGTGGAATGGATTATAATTCGGTAAAAAGAGCTTAATGATACGATATATTTTATTTTTTCTTATTGTCATATTTTCAGGATGGGCATTTAGTAGCAGCAATAATTCCACAACAAATCAGGAATTAAAGTTAGCACTTTTACAATACAAAGGGGGAGGGGATTGGTATGCTAACCCTACAGCGTTACCTAATCTCGCGCGCTTCGCCAACCAGAATCTAAAAACCAAATTAGATATTAACTACGCAACCGTCGAGGTGGGAAGCCCGGACTTGTTCAATTATCCTTTTATTTATGTGACTGGCCATGGAAACATAATTTTTACCGGTAACGATGCTGAGAATCTGAGAAATTATTTGATCGCCGGAGGATTTATGCACATTGATGATAATTATGGATTCGATCCTTTCGTTAGGGTGGCGATGAAGCAAGTTTTCCCCGAATTGGACTTCATCGAACTTCCTTTCAATCATCCTATTTATGATCAGAAATATAAATTTCCTCGTGGTTTGCCGAAGATTCACGAGCATGATGGGAAGCCGGCGCAGGGCTTTGGTTTAATATACGAAGGAAGGTTGGTTTGTTTCTATTCCTATGAATCGGATTTGGGAAATGGCTGGGAGGATGCAGAAGTTCATGGTGATCCTGAAGAATTGCGTCAAACGGCCTTAAAAATGGGGGCAAATATTTTACAATATGCCTTTACACACTAATTAGTTTCCACTAAAAAAAGTATTTTAGTATTTGGATATTTTGTAAAGCGACTAATGGATTAATTTTAATTTAGGAGGATATCATCCTTCTTGAAAAGATGTTTATTGCGCAACCAAAATGCGAAAAACAAATACACGATCAATGGAGATCCAAGAGTTGCAAAACTCAAATAAATAAAATATAGCCGGGTAGATCCGGAGGAGATACCAAATTTCTCAGCGATATAAGAGCAGACACCAAAAGCTGATTTTTCCAGAATATTCATATCTCAATTTTTATTATACCAAATGTAGTGTGAAGATACGAAAGATCAATATTAACTTCAATGTGTTTGGTATAAACTTTTTATAAATTAATATTAACGGAATATAGCTTTGAAATATTTCAATTGGTGAATTTGTCTGAGACAGTAATGGAGCTTATCGAAATTGAATCCTTATTATTTTTTTGATAAGATAAGTACGAAAGATCTGATACAATTCTACTTTCAATAACTCTCGGCATTTTATGATTCGGTGAATCTCTATGTGAAAGGTGCATAGTCGTGAAAATTGTACCTGCACAACCAATGATGAATAATGATCTTAAGAGTAATTTTTCAGTTTTCATTTTTCAAGAGATTAAAAAAACCGGTGACAAAATTGTAGGTGGTCACCGGTTTCTGGTTTGGTTGGTTATAACAGATTGCAGCTGTTTCCTGTCAATCACATTTCAAAGATAATACATATTATAAAAAAACCAAATATGTAATTCGCCCCTATTGTATGAAAACAACATAAAACATTGAAAATCAGTCAGAAAAAAGTTATAAAAAAATGTAATATTTTTTATCTAGACTGTTTTTTAGTATTATTTGATGAATTATTTTAATATAAAAGTGACCACATTTTGGGTGATTACAGTTGAAGATGTTTATCTTTGAGAAAAAGAAATACGAAATTATGGCAGATAACGCTCCCAAAGACACCCATTTTAATATAGAACTTAAAGAAGAGATTGCTGAAGGTGTATATTCCAATTTAGTAATAATATCGCATTCACCCAATGAATTTGTATTGGACTTCGTCAGACTTATGCCGAATGTAGCGAAAGGAAAGGTAAAATCGAGAGTTATTGTAACTCCTGATCATGCGAAGCGTTTATTAAAGACACTTGCCGATAATGTAGCAAAATACGAAGCACAGTTTGGGCAAATCGATGAGAAGGGCGGCAAAACCAACCTACCGCCAATGAGTTTTAACACACCTGCGGGTCAAGCTTAAAAATCGAACTCAACTTGATTGGGCCCACCGCCGGGTCGATAGGGTATATCTAAATGTTTATAAGCTTTTTCTGTAGCTTCTCGACCCCTCGGTGTTCTTTGAATATAGCCTTCCATGATAAGAAATGGTTCGTGTACTTCCTCAATTGTACCCGATTCTTCACCTACAGCGGTGGCTATGGTAGAAATCCCTACCGGTCCTCCTTTAAATTTGTTGATAATGGTGGATAATATCTTGTTATCCATTTCATCAAGTCCGCCTGAATCGACATTTAACATATCAAGCCCGTACTTGGCCATTGCAATATCGATTTTACCATTGCCTTTAATCTGAGCAAAATCCCTGATACGTCTTAATAGAGCATTGGCAATACGAGGAGTACCCCTACTTCTTCTCGAGATTTCATGCGCACCGTCATCAGATATTTCTACATTTAATATTGCTGAGGATCTCTTAATAATTCCCGATAGTGTTTTAATATCGTAATAATCCAAGTGGCAATTGATCCCAAACCTAGCCCGCATGGGAGGGGTAAGAAGACCCATTCTCGTCGTAGCACCTACCAGAGTAAAAGGATTTAAATTTATTTGAATAGTTCTTGCATTGGGGCCTGAATCGATCAAAATATCAATCTTATAATCCTCCATTGCAGAGTATAGATACTCCTCCACCACATTATTGAGTCGGTGAATTTCATCAATAAACAAGACCTCACCCTCCTCCAAATTTGTCAATAGCCCCGCTAAATCCCCCGGTTTCTCAAGAACAGGACCGGAAGTCATCTTAATAGCCACTTCTAGTTCATTGGCAACAATATAAGATAGTGTAGTTTTGCCCAATCCCGGAGGACCGTGAAGCAAAACATGATCCAGTGCCTCACCTCTCTGCTTGGCTGCAGCGATAAATATTTTGAGATTTTCGACGATTTTAGGCTGTCCCGAGAAGTCACCCAGATCTTTGGGACGTAAAGCTTTCTCAACAGTCTGCTCTTCGCCGGAATCGTTTTTGTTAAGGTCTGGAAATTTACTCATGGCATATATTATAAGTCTGCAAATATGACAAATATTTTGATGAATTTAGGTAAAATCTATTTGAATTCAATAATAGCGATGAAACATCAAATTTAATTTCATAAATTTTCCTTGATTTATATTTTTTGTTATGATGTACAGCATGTAATGGACATATTTACCACTAAATATTGTGATTTTCAGCTTAAAAAGTGAATATTTTTTCGTACTTTTGTGCCGAATTTAGGCGGAAAACTGATTTCGCCATGTCCTAACAATCACACAAAAAAAAATTATAATAATGAGCGGATCTAAAATTACTATTTCTAATGAAAAATTAAATGTTCCTAATGACCCAATCATTCCTTTCATTGAAGGTGATGGAATCGGTCGTGATATATGGAAAACAGCTGAAAAAGTCTTTGACGCAGCTGTTGAAAAAGCATATAATGGTGAGAAAAAAGTTCATTGGAGAGAAGTTTTAGCCGGTGAAAAAGCTTTCAACCAGACCGGAAATTGGTTGCCGGAAGAAACTTTGACGGTGATAGATGAATACCTTGTAGCGATCAAAGGTCCTTTAACAACTCCTGTGGGTGGTGGCATTCGTTCATTAAATGTTGCATTGAGACAGCAGCTCGATTTATATGCCTGTGTTAGACCGGTTCGTTATTTTGATGGCGTTCCTTCTCCGGTTGTTAAGCCTGAGAATGTTAACATGGTCATTTTTAGAGAAAATACAGAGGACATTTATGCCGGTATCGAATACAATTATGGAACACCGGAGGTGATCAAAGTGAGAGACTTCCTTATCAATGAAATGGGAGTTAAGAATATACGTTTCCCTGAAACTTGTAGCTTAGGTGTTAAGCCTGTTTCTTTAGAAGGTACTGAAAGATTGGTAAGAGCAGCCATTAAATATGCATTGGAGCAGAAAAAGGAATCTGTGACTATCGTTCACAAAGGAAATATCATGAAATTTACGGAAGGTAAATTCAAGGAATGGGGATATGCATTGGCAGAGAGAGAATACGGTGATAAAGTATTCACATGGAGACAATATGACGAAATAGAGGCTAGCCAAGGGAAAGAAGCTGCTAATAAAGCCCAGGACGAAGCTGTGAAGAGTGGTAAAATGATTATCAAAGATGCAATCGCTGATAATTTCCTACAACAAATATTATTGCGACCAGAAGATTATGATGTTATCGCAACATTGAATTTGAATGGGGATTATATTTCAGATGCTTTGGCAGCAATGGTGGGCGGCATCGGAATTGCACCGGGAGCTAATATTAACTACATCACAGGTAAAGCTATCTTCGAAGCTACTCACGGAACAGCACCTAAATATGCTGATCTTGACAAGGTAAATCCTAGTTCAGTAATTCTTTCTGGAGTCATGATGTTCGAATATATTGGATGGCAAAAAGTGGCTGATTTGATAACTTCAGGTCTTGAAAAAGCTATCGATTCTAAGCGTGTTACTTATGATTTCGCAAGAATGATGGAAGGGTCGACAGAATTGAAATGTTCTGAATTTGGCGATGAGATAATAAAGAATATGTAATTACCAATATTCTTATAAAATAAAAACGCCTCCTCTTTTTGAAAGTGGAGGCGTTTTTATGTTTTTCGGTTTAAATTTTGTAAAAATATTTTATTAATATGATTAAAATGATTTAAACTTAGGATTATACTATTTTTATATTTTTTTTAAGAGTTCAAATCAACAATAGTTCATCCTTCTATACCTTTTGACAATGATGAAATACTCAATAATAATTATTGCTATCTTGAATTTATATAATTATTGTTACGCAAATAATGAAGGTAGAACTTGTGACTCCTTGTTAGCGGATAGAATAAAAATGGAAATGGAACTTATACTAAGAGATTCGATAACTAAAACCGTGGTGGATTCTTCAGATTATAGAATTATTGCGGGAATTAAAGCCTATTCTGAAAAGGTTATATCTAACAGTATTAGTGTTGATAGTTTGTGTAATATTATTGAAGCAAATGACAAAGAATGTGCTTTGAAAAATTATGCCTATGCTTTTGATTTTCTTTTAGAAAAATCCTTGGCCTTTAACTACGATTATTACAATCAATTTGTACTTTCTCCAACGGGGGATTATTATATTAATAGGTTTCGTACTAAGGATTATCAAATTAATAAGCGTAAACTAGATACATTTTTCAGAATTTATCATAGATATAAAACTTTTTTATCTATGAATTATACCGATATAAATAGTACAAATAATTTTTATGGTAAACCAGATTCAATTAATGAAATTATAAAATTTGGATTATTTAAGTTTCCCTCCATAACGAAGAAAATAATGTTGTTATCCCCGCCTATGGATCAAGATAAATATTTTATTAAATTGAGAGAAGTTTTTAAATAAGTTTATTGGTTCTGACATTCTACTATCAAAATCAGAGAGAATTAGATTGTAGAATGTCAGAACTATGATTTTCATATTATCACTTAGTTCCTGCTACGTCCTTCTTCCCTGAAATAAAGTTAAATACTTCGCGAATGGTTTTCTTTCGAATCTGCCTTTGCAAATCCATGTCAACTCCTTTAAGGGTATATTGGAATTTTAAATCGAGGTGATCCATCTTCATTTCAATTACTTTGAGATTGAAGGAGTGCGGTTCTATGTATTCTGAAAAGTTTTCGAGAGCAAGAATGATCTCTCTTTCCAGGTTTTCGATGTTATCGATGTGTTTTAGAGCAATTTGGAAGTCGATGCTCATAAGACGAACATCTCGTTTGGTGTAATTTATAATTTCATTGTAATGAACCTTAGAGTTGGGGATAATTACAATATCATCATCGTCATTTCTGAGTTTCACTTTAAGCATGCTGATTTCTACAATTTTGCCTTTCTGATGATCGAGTTTGACATAATCATTGATTTCAAAAGTATTTGAAAAACTTAAATATATACCACTCAGGAAATCAACAATATACTCCTTTGTCAAGATGGCAAAAGCGGCTGCTACAATGGTCAAAGAAGTGATAACCTCCTTGGGATCTATGCCTAATGCACTCAAAAATGTGAGAAAAAGTCCTATACCAATGATGAAACTGGCAATATTTTCAATCCCGAAATGAACATTGTTTTTCGTTCTTTTGGGGATATGATTTCTTTTGGAATAAAAATATTTGGCAGTATATGCGGTAAAATTAACTGTAATATAGAAAATAATGAATGCTAAAATAGATCGTGGAATATAATAACTATTCAGAAATTCGGCTGTATACTTATTGATATAACTGAGATATATGATGGTGATCAATAATACCAAATTAATGATCATTTTGCCGGAGGATTTTAAAGCCATTACTACCTAATATTTATTCTGAAATGTGGATTGTAAATGTTAAAATTAACTATTGTTTTTGAAAATTCATCATTTGCTTATTACGTCAAATGCAAAAGTATCGATATTTACCTAAGTAGGAATTGAAACACCTTAAAGACTAGAAAATATTAAAAACTTTAAAATGTTTTTAGAAACTAGATCCCCGCGTGAGGAGGCTGGAGGACTTGGTGCTGACGTTTACGGCAGTACGGAACTCCGCAAGCGTCCGACCCTCCCGTATTGAAAAGGAGGGAGGGGCACGCCCATAAAAATTTTATTACTATGCATCAAAGGATGTTCCGCAGCCACATGTATCAGTTGCATTGGGATTGTTAAAACTAAATCCTCTGTTGTTCAAGCCTATCACAAAATCGATTTCCATACCCAACAGATAGAGTGCATGTGCATTTTGCAGGTACACAGTCATTCCTTTGATTTGGAATTCCTGGTCGCCATCTTTCTTATCGTCAAAACCCAAAATGTAAGTAAAACCTGAGCATCCACCACCTTTCACGCCCACTCTTAGACCGTAATTCATTGGAATGTTTTCTTTGTTGCGGATAGTTTCCAATTCCTTAATAGCGTGATCTGTTATGTTGATCGGTGTGGTCAGGGTATTGATCTCTTTCACTTCACTCATTATTACCTGTATTTTAATTTAAGTATAATCTTTCACAATAGTTTCGAGCCTAAAATTTTAAATTATATATTTGAAACTTCAAAACACAAACGAAACACGAATTAACAAAATATGTTTCTGATAAAAAAATAATATGGAAGGATTGATCAATTATCTGCTTGAGATTTTAAAAATAACACTGCCTGCATTCATTGTATTCTTGACAGTATATCATTTGATGAAGGAATTCTTTAAAGCACAGATTCAGATGAAGAATATGGAGTTGAGGTCGAAGGGCTGGGGGGATACGATACCATTAAAGATTCAAGCTTTCGAAAGGCTGGCTTTATTTTTGGAGAGGATTAGAGTTCAGAATTTGCTGCTTAGATTAGAGGAAGAGGGAATGACGGTGAAGGAATTGAAGGCTGTACTATTAATAGGACTACAGCACGAATATGATCACAATGTTTCTATGCGACTATATATTTCGGAGAAGCTATGGGAGATTATCAGTCTTGCAAAATTCGAAGTGACCGCTATGATCGCTGAAGCTGCCAACGAAACGACTGATAATAGGGTTGAAACTTTCAAGGCAAACATTAGAAAACGGATGGATGAAAGAGAAAAAGATCCGGTGGATATCGCCATAGGTGCCTTGAAAAGTGAGGTGGGACAAATTCTTTAAAAGGTTGGTAATAAAATGAATATGAGAAGTTGTAAACTTTATCTCTTATTAATTCTGTCCATCTCCTTCGGGATGAGCTGCAGGGCACAGGATCGTGTTATTTCCAAGGCCTCAGCGGAAAAAATTGTTATAGAGCATGAAATTCTTCCCGATGCAGAAGTTGAATCCTTGATAGTTCCTTACAGACAGCAATTACAGGCAGAGATGGACGAAATTATTGGTTTTACTGCGCGAGAATTGACCAAAAACAAACCGGAATCGACGCTGGGCAATGCTTTGTGTGATTTGGTAGAAGAATATTTGGAAGAAGATTTGGATTTGGAGGTTGATTTGACCCTTTTAAACTATGGAGGAATTCGAAGGAATAGCCTTCCAATGGGGAATATAAGTGTGGGTCATATATTTGAGTTGCTTCCTTTTGAAAATGAAGTGGTGGTATTGACATTAAGTGGGCAGGTGTTGGAGGAGCTTTTGCTAAAGATAGGCTCTTCCGGGGGTTGGCCGATGAGTGATGGAGCTCAAATAAAATTAACTAAGGAGGGGGAGTGGACTTCTGTGGAGAATATTTTAATTGGGGGTGAGCCTATCCAAATTGATAAGAAATATAAGTTGGCTACCATCGATTATGTGGCGAATGGGGGTGATCAGGCGAAGTTGTTGATTGACCAACCGCGTTATGATACCAAAATTTTGATAAGGGATCTTGTTATTGAGGCATTAAAAGAGATGACAAAAGAAGGGAAGCAATGGGACGCCGAATTGGATCAAAGAATAAGTTATTAATATGGAAAGGAGATCATTTTTGAAGTATGGTGTAATTGGAGGTGTGATGGCGGGTGCGGGCGTTTTTCCTTACGAGGCTTTTGCCGCAGCCAAGCGAGTTCATTTAACCATTCTACATACTAATGATATGCACAGTCGTGTGGATCCTTTTCCAAAAGATGGAAGTAGGAATGAAGGGAGGGGAGGACTAGCGAGAAGGGCAACGATGATAAAGCAGATCAGGCGGGAAGGGAATGAGATTTTATTGTTAGACTCAGGAGATATTATGCAGGGGACGCCCTATTTTAATTTTTTTGGAGGTGAGGTTGAATTTAAGGCCATGAGCATGATGGGTTATGATGCTGCCACTTTGGGGAATCATGACTTTGATGCGGGTTTGGAGGGTTTCGATAAGCAATTGAAAAATGCAAGTTTTCCCTTTGTGAGTTCAAATTATGATTTTTCGGATACAATTTTGGCAGGAAAAACAAAAGATTATATAATATTGACCAAAGGTGGGGTCAAAGTGGGGATTTTTGGTTTGGGTATAAAATTGGATGGTCTCGTGCCTAAAGCTTTGTATGGAGAAACCAGATATCTCGATCCGGTTGAGCATACTAACAGGGTGGCTTTAAAATTGAAAGGTGAGGAGAAATGTGATTTGATAATCTGTCTTTCGCATTTGGGTCATTATTATAATAGTGATGAAATTTGTGACATGCGTTTGGCTCCACAAACCAGACACGTAGATTTAATTTTAGGTGCTCATACGCACACTTTTCTGAATAGGCCTGAAATCGTTAATAATATGGATGGGAGGGGAGTAGTTATTAACCAGGTAGGCTTTGCGGGGATTTGGTTAGGCCGGATTGATTTGACTTTTACGAAGGGAAAGAAAGATTGGAATTTCACATCAAACAACTTGGAAATTCGCTCTTAAATACAATCAAAAAAATTATAATTTATTTGAACATATTAATATTTTATTAATAAATATTTTTTATATTTATCCTCTCGAATTGATCAATTTTTAAGCACTAGGGCATTACATATTAAGTTAAATTTTATGTAAAAATTAGCGAATAAATTTTGTTCAATTGGTGATCAAAGTGGATATTTTTTGTCATTTTTGTCACCCGAACAGCGAAAAAACCAACCGACAATAGTATTCGTTAGTGAAACGGAAGATGATATCTTTTGAAATACATTATTTATATGTGTCTCAAAGATAGCGACTTAAGCGTGAAATGTATATTTCATGTTCTAAAATTGACGACTACATTATTAGACGAACAGAATGACCAGAGATTTTAAAACAGTTTGGAACAATTGCCTTGAAACCATACGGATGTCCACGACACCGCAAAGTTTCAAAACTTGGTTTGAGCCCATTGTTCCTATAAAGCTGGATTCTAATTCTCTTACGATTCAGGTCCCGAACAAATTTTTTTATGAGTGGCTTGAGGAGCATTATGTTTCTGTTCTAAGGATGTCCATCAAGAAGGAATTGGGGATGGCAGCGCGGTTGGAATACCAAATTCCTGTAGGAAGGAATAATGTAAATGAGACGAGAACCCCGGCTTCAAAGCAACAGATTGGCAAGGTCCAGCGAGGGAAGAGTTTTTCATCGGATGATGTTGCGGTAGCAGAAATAAAAAGTCCATTTGTTATTCCGGGTGTACAGAGAGTGAAAGTACATTCACAACTTAATATCAATTATACTTTTGCCAATTTTATAGAGGGTGATTGCAACCGATTGGCGAGGTCTGCGGGTTTGGCTATTGGTAAGAATCCCGGCAAGACTGCTTTTAATCCATTAGTTGTATATGGAAATGTAGGACTTGGCAAAACTCATTTATGCTATGCTATTGGAAATGAGGTAGCAAGTTCATATCCTGAAAAAAATGTACTGTATATATCGTGTGAAAGTTTCACCTCCCAAATTATTCAGTCTATAATGAATAATACTGTGAATGATTTTGTAAATTATTACAGACATATCGATGTATTAATTGTTGATGATATTCAATTTTTGGCTCGCAAAACCAAAACGCAGGAAATATTTTTTCACATATTCAATCAACTCCATCAAACAGGGAAGCAGATAGTCATTTCATCAGATAGAGCACCAAAAGATCTGGATGGTATTGAAGATCGATTGATCTCAAGATTCAAGTGGGGATTGACAGCAGATCTACAGTCGCCGGATATTGAGACGAGGCTGGCATTGATTGAATTTAAGTTGAAGAAAGAGGGCGTGGAAATGAGCAGTGATGTAAAGGAATACATAGCTTATAGTGTAGACGAGAATTTTAGAGATTTGGAAGGTGTCTTGATCTCCATAATAGGAAACGCAAAATTGACAAATAGAAATATTGATATGTCTTTGGCACATGAGGTGCTGAATAAATCTGTTCAAAATACAGAAAATAAATTAGACATAGAATATATATCAAAAGTGGTGTGTGAGACATTGGATGTTGATTTGAGTCAATTAAAATCAAAATCCAGAAAAAGAGAATTTGTCTTAGCTCGTCAAATCACGATGTACTTGTCAAAAAAGATGACAGATATGTCTTTAAAAGAAATTGGAATTTTCTTTGGTGGCAAGGATCATTCCACTGTTATTTATAGCTGCAATACAATACAGGATTCTATGGATGTTGACAAAAAAATGAATAGTACGATCGAAGAAATCATCAAACGAATCAAGATGTCAACATATTAAATTGTGTAGAAAATTATACTAATAAAGTTTTGATATTTCACCGTAGTTTATATCTTTGCAGTCGCTTCGAAAGAGGAGATGAAATCGGATAATAAAAACGAAGATTTCAATACAAAAGGAGGGATGGGTGAGTGGCTGAAACCACCAGTTTGCTAAACTGACGCACGGGTGACTGTGCCGCGGGTTCGAATCCCGCTCCCTCCGCAAAAAATAATAGAAATAAAAGATGCAGAAACAATTGTATTATGAAAAAAACTATTATTTTTGCCACCGCTTAGAAATATAGCGAAGTCCGGGATGTGGCGCAGTTGGTAGCGTACCTGGTTTGGGACCAGGGGGCCGCAGGTTCGAGTCCTGCCATCCCGACAATAGAAGCCTTGCAGTGATGCGAGGCTTTTATAATTTACACCATTTTGTAATTCAATCCCTGCTTTTCTCGTGGTTCAAGAATTTTAATTTCGGAATTTCCTAGAAAGTATTATTTTGGAATTCGATCCCATTCAAAAAAGTAATGTATATTTATAGGGATTAATTTTCTGAAGGTCTCAAATATTGCATTGTTTTTTAAAACCCTTTAAATTTAAGCAAATGATTGAGAATTCAAACTCCGGAATGGACAGTAAAACCATGGGTATTGTTACCTATCTGACTTTAATTGGCTGGATTATAGCCCTGATTTTAAATCAAACACCTAAATATCCTACTGTTTCTTTTCATTTAAGACAAATGTTAGGACTGATGTTAACCGGGCTTGGTTTTTCTATTTTGGGTTGGATTCCTTTTATAGGTTGGATTTTTAGCTTTGGGGGTGGAATATTTGTTCTTATTTTATGGATTATTGCCTTTATGGGGGCGTTAAATGATAAGCAGGAGCTTGTTCCGATGTTAGGTGAAAAATATCAAGAGATGTTTAGTGGGATTAACTGAGGTTTGGTGCTAATTTTTTTCAGATTTTCTTAGGACTATTTGTAAGTTTTATTTCTATCGCAAAATAGAAGAATTTAAGTATAATTATATACGTACAAAATTATGAATATAATGTAATTTTCTTTATTTTACAATTTTTTACCTAAATTATGTTCCCTTGCAGAGGATAAAATGCTATTTGATTTTATTATTGATCTCAAATTCATTAATAAGTTTTAGTCAGGAAAATTGTAAAGATTCGTTGGAGTGTTATGTATCTGAGATCTACCCTGAAGTTGAATTAAGTATAAAATTGGATTATAAAAGTGAAGCAACTACAACTAACTATCAAACCGGTTTATTAATTGATATAGATGATGATTGTAATTCTGAATTAATAATGGCCGGAACCACCGGATTTCAAAGTAATCCGCGTTTAACAAGCGGTATCCACATTTTGAACTCAGCTGATGGCAGTACAATTAGAACTTTATCAACTGTATATTTTGCTTGGACAGCTCCTTCAGCTTTTGTGCTAGCGGATGTGGATCGAGATGGGGATATTGAACTCATTATAGCAGCAGCTGACCATTTCTTGAATCCGGCCTCTCTTCGCGGAAGATTGATATGTTATGATTTATTTGGGAATACAAAATGGGTTTCAAATAAGCAATTTGGCGTAAATTCCTCATTTAAATATGGTGGAAGTCCTTCATTAGCGGATTTTAATCAAGACGGAATAGCAGAGGTTTATTTTATAATGAAATATATAATGCTGTAACCGGTGTAAAACTAGCGCATGGTGGCGCCAATGGCTTAGGGTTGGGACCTAATAATTCTGATTTGGGCTCAATTTCTTTAACTATAGCTGCCCAATTAGATAATGATGATAGTGATCTAGAACTCGCCGCAGGATACACGGTATATAAGGTAAATATAACCAATGTTGATGGTGAAGCTGGAAATTCAATGATTCCTAATAATTTTCTACTTGAAGGACAACTGAGAGATGGAGTAACTACCATAGGAGATATTAATAATGATGGAAGATTAGATATTGTTGTTTCTTCTAGAGGAAATTCATCAATTGGGAGGTTATATGCTTATACAATTAATTCCGATACCCCGGAATTAATCGCCAAAGTTAATCCTCCGACTACAGTAGGTGCCTCTACCGATAATATGGGTGCTGCCTTCATTGGAGATATTGATGGAAATGGTCAAGTGTCGATTGGGATTACACGTCCGGATAGACTTTTGATGTATGATTATAATGGATCATCCAATTTTGTCTTGAAATGGGTGCTAGGTTCTAATGACGGTTCCGGATTAACAGGTGTAACCATGTTTGATTTTGATCAAAATGGGATTCAGGAGTTAGTTTACAGAGATGAAACACACATAAGAATCCTAAAAGGATCTGAAAATCCACCAGTTGATATAGCTAGATTCACTTGTATATCAGGTACAGGAATGGAATATCCTATTGTTGGAGAATTGGAAGGTACAAGAGAATCAAGAATCTGTATTGCATGTGGTGAAGGTGGATCAAGGACTATTGGTAAATTAAATATTTTTAGTTCAGCAATAGAACACCAACCTTGGGCTCCTTCAAGACCAATTTGGAACCAATATGGGTACCATGTATTTAACATTAATAATGATTTAACTGTACCGACAAGTCCTTTGAATAATGCTACTTATGCAGAAGGCACCTTTAATAATTATTTTGTCCAAGCCTCTTACGTCAATGACAAAGGTGAATTTATTCAGCCGGCATTTGATATGTCAGGCGAGATACACTGTCTAACATTTAATGAGGTTACAGGAAATGTAGAGATAACTTTTGATATTTTTAATAATGCTACCTCTTCTCTTTATGCTCCTCCGGGTTTTACAATTTCGTTTTTTCATGGAGACCCTACCACTTCAGGGGAGTTAATCGGTACTTATACAACTACGGCCGGTTTAGATCCGGGTGAAACACTTGAAGACCTCCTTTTTACATTTGGAATTACCGATTTTAATTTTCCAAACGGAATCTACATGTTGGTAAACTCGGGCGGTATAGTAAATTTTGAAGATATTTACGATCCTGAAAACTATAATTTGCTCGAATGCAATTTTGAAGACAATATTGTCTCTTATTTAGATATTACTAATATAACCTCACAAGAAATTTCACTTTGTGATGGTGAAACTCTTGATTTCTTTGGAACTACGATTAATGAAGCAGGTATCTATCATCACAGGTTAACTAATCAGGATGGATGTGATAGCATACTTAATATTATTGAGGTATTTGTTGGACAAAATAGTTTTGAAGAAATAACTGTTGAAACATGTAATACCTATTTTTTCAACAATGAAAATTTAACTCAATCCGGGGTTTATTCCCTTGAAACTACTAATCAATTTGGATGTGACAGTATTGTAATCCTGAACCTTGAAATATTTTTCCCGGAATCGATTTACTTGGAAGAAAATGCTTGTTCGGAGTTCTATTGGGATTTAACGGGGCTGATATACGACGAAAGTGGTTTATATGATCACGTTTTAACCAATGATAGTGGTTGTGATACATTGGTGCAATTAGAACTTACCATAAAGAAAGCAGAAGAATTTTATGTAAATCATGATATGTGTCAGGGAGAGGAGTTCTCCTTCGATGGGATTATATTAATCGAGACCGGTACCTATAATTCACAAATTATTGGTTCAGATGGGTGTGACAGTATTATAACGACGCTCTACCTCAATGTTCATAATCAATATATTGAGGAAGTGGAAATTGTATCCTGTGAACCTGTAGAGTGGAATGGAGATATCATCAATGTATCGGGAGAATATCTTTTTGAAGGCAGTACTGAATATGGCTGTGACAGTACAGTTGTGCTTCAGCTTGAAATCCAAGAACACCAGTTTATTCCGGAAATTCATTCTACATGTGATGAATATTATTGGCCTGTTACTAATCAGACTTATACTGAAAGTGGTAACTATTCTCTTGCTGTTCAAGATGAAAATGGTTGTGACTCTTTGTTTACTCTCGATTTAATAGTTCATTCCGACTTTTTTCACTCAGAAGTTGTTGAGACAGACGATGATTTTTTCTGGAGAGTAAATGATTCTCTTATAACGGAAAGTGGTGAATATATTAAAGTGTTTACCAATCAATTTGGATGCGATTCTGTACATGTTTTAAAAATTGTAATAGAAAAATTTAGGTCTATTTGGCTGCCAAATGTATTTAGTCCTAACTTTGATGGGATTAATGACGAGGTTTTTGTTCATGCCTCAGATGGTGTTGATCAAATATTAAAATTTAGTATTTTTAATCGATGGGGTGCCTTGATTTTTGAAAAAGAAAATTTTCCGCCTAATGATCCAAATTACGGATGGACAGGTGTTTTTAAAGATCAGGAGGTAAACCAAGCGGTTTTTGTTTATGTAGTCCATTGGATTGGAAATAGTGGAACTATCGAGGTAGTTTCGGGAGATATCACCCTGTTGCGGTATTAATTTTTTCTTGAAGCTAAAGCCATCCACCATAAATGTAAGGGGACTTTCTTCATATCTCTTAGATTCCGGCATTTTTTCAAGTTTTAATTCACCACCAGGACAAACTTCAGAGCAAATACCGCAGCCAACACATGAAGATCTTTTAATATTTTCACCTTTTTGAGCATATGCCCTTACATCAATACCCATCTCACAATAAGTTGAGCAATTGCTATACGAAATACATTGGCAACGATTCGTAGTAATTCGGAATCTGGAAAATAATTTTGGCGATTAAAATCTGTAACCTATGGTAAATGTATTCTCTCGAGCAAAAATATTGCTTTCCAGCTGCGAAATATCTGTTAAAGCACTTCTATGAGTGAATGCAAACTGAAACTTGAACAGATCGACACCTATTCCCCAGTTTATTCCAAATTCATCTCTGTTATAAAAATCTTCATAATTTAATTCCATTCCATTGTTAGAACCTCCAAAATTATATCTGTAATATCCCCCTGCAAAACCAAATGCTCTAACCGGAATATTAACATCTCTAGGAGTACCTATCTGAATATTTAAGGGAACAGTAATAGAATGTCTTCTAAATACACCTTGAAGACTTTTGCTTCCATTCATGTCATATAATAATTCTGATTGCAAAGACATCATCTTGCCTAATCCTACATTAGCCATTAATCCTCCACTAAATTTATAAATTGATTTTCCTCTGAAAAATGCATCATCATAATCATGAAAGCTGCCCCCATGATTCATTATGACACCAAGAGAAATAAGCTTTGATTTAGAACTTGATCCAATGCCTGAGAACTCAGCGGAATTTTGAAATTCCTTTGACGGCATTAAATTTTCCTCATCACCTAAGTCATCAATTACATCGCTCATAAAATTGTGGATTTTTACCATCCCTTCATAATCCAATAAGTCAAATTTATCCTCCGGTTTATGGTAGGGGGATTTTAAACCGGTAAAGACGTGGACTGATGGAATTCCCACCTTACCAAAGGGATAAGTATCTGTTCTTCTTTCAATATTGGCACTCAGATTATTAAGGGCAATGTCATGTTCTTCACTGATTTCTTTAACGATATTTTGCCCATTTTCTATTGTTCCCATCCCTTTGAGATCCAAATTACCATTCGCCGCATACATCCCGACCATATCGAAGCTAAACATGGCCTTGATCTTTGACTGTTCCTCCTCGCTTAGGGTAGAAACAAAATGTGAGGCTCCCAATAAGCCACTTTCCTCAGCGTCAAATGCTATAAAAAGAAGGCTTCTCTTCGGTCTGTTTTCTTCTTGCGAAAAATGTTTTGCCAATTCGATTATTGCTGCGACCCCTGACGCATTATCATCCGCTCCAAGGTAGAATACCTTTTCTCCCTCTTCTAATTGGTAACCTAAATGATCATAATGCGCACCTAAAACAATAAATTCCTCCTTCAGTGTAGGATCAGTTCCTTCTATTACACCAATCACGTTTGTCGCCTGTACCCATGCCAGCATTAACCTCACTTCAAATTCCTGAAAATGCGATCCTTGATATGTTTCAAGGTTTGCTGATTCAAATTGTTCCTTAATATAATTTTTCGCTAAAATCTTGCCCGATGTTCCCAAACCGCGACCCTCCAACTCATCAGATGCTAGATATTCAATGTGCGATTGAAACGTGGATGGACTTACTAATTCCTGGGCATTTAAAATAAATGTGCTTGATGTTAGCAATAATACTAGTGCTAGTTTCTTCGTGTATACTTTTAATATCATAAGATCCGAAATTTGAAATTATTTTGCATTTACTCGTAAGATAAGTATAATTATACTAATCACGATTTGTTTATTGATTTTTAAAAAGGTAAATTAGATAAGTCGACATTTCCACCCGAAATAATTACACCTACCTTATTATTTTGAAATAAATCCTTATTCCTAATTGCACCCGCCACCGCAACTGCACTCGAAGGCTCTATTATTATTTTCATTCTTTCCCAAACCAACCTCATAGCCTGAATAATCTCATTCTCACTTACAAGAATTATCCTTTCAACATTTTCTTGGATAATGGGAAAATTAATGTCTCCCAAAACTGTTCTTAGTCCATCTGCTATAGTGAAGGCTGGTTTGTTTGTCTGTATTTCGCCCATATTCAATGATCTGTAAGCGTCATCTACAGCTTCCGGCTCAACTCCATATACCTTAACATCATTTCCAAAATGCCGAGCTGCCAACGCAGAGCCCGCCAATAATCCACCACCACCTACAGGGCATATTATTGTTTTTATTTCCGGCATGTCTTGAAGTAACTCGAGAGCTGCGGAGCCTTGACCGATGATAACATCATAGTTATTGGAAGGATGAATAAATGTGGCCCCGTATCTATCCATAATTTGTTGAGACATTTCCTCTCGGGATTCTATAGTTGGCTCACTTTCCACTACATTTCCTCCGTAACCTCTTACGGCAGCTTTTTTGACTTCGGGAGCATTTTTAGGCATGACGATATAAGCCTTAATTCCGGAATTTTTTGCTGCTAAGGCAATGGCCTGTGCAAAATTACCTGAAGAGTGTGTTACTACTCCATTTGCTTTCTCAGCCTCAGACATTTTTAATATAGCATTCAGGGCTCCTCTCATCTTAAATGCTCCCATTTTCTGAAAATTCTCACATTTAAAATACAAATCCAATTCGAACATTTCATTAATTAATGTTGAGGTTAAGATGGGCGTTCGATGAATATATGGATTTATGCGATCCTGACAAGCTATCAGCTCATTTTTATCCTTTTCTTTCATTCTATTGAACATAATACTTCCACTTCCAATAAACAATCAAAATGTAGACGACCTACAGGAATGATACTTCTCACTGGTTTGCTATTTGCGAAAATCCCGGAGTAAATTGAATTGATTTTATCCCAATCACTAATATCAGAAACGTAAATTCTAACTTGAATTATTTGTTCTAAATTACTGCCTGCTTCTGTCAAAATCTTTTCAACATTCTTAAAGACCTGAATGGTTTGTGCTTCAATTTCGGAAGGGATTTCTTTACTTTCCGGATTGATAGGAAGTTGACCGGAAAGATATAATAGTCCATTATGCTCAATACATTGCGAATAGTGTCCATTGGACTTCGGCATATCGGGGGTGGAGATTATTTTCATAAATATCCTTTTTATTTAATTTGGAGTAACTACTCACGTAGATGCTTTCAAAAGGCAAAAATAGATAATTTTTCGTCAGACGAAGATGCTTTTTGAGTTAATAGCAGCGCTATTGACGAGACAAGAGATGAAGTATCACGGAAAATTAACATTTTTAAATTGAAATTGATCGTACGTGAGTAGTTACAATTTGGATAAATATAGAAAATACTCCAGGATAATTATTGAGGTAGGAAAATTATTTTATTAGCGATGATCACATTAATAAATTACTAGGATTTATCAAATCTTAATTCTTTAATTCTTTGACCTTGACTTGTATCTGTCATATAAATATAGACTCGTAAGTTTCCTTTGGATGAAGTGAGTTCTCCTATATAAAAATTGGAATTCGCTCTGGAAGTTCCGGAATGTTTATGTGTATAACTCTGAGGTTTTACATCAGCAAAAAATTTAATCAATTTGTTTTTTGCTTCCTCCTTTCTCATCGGAGTTTGATCATCATAAATACAAAGATCTAAACGGGCATCCATATAAGTGTAAATAGTATTTACATCACCCTTCCCCAAAGCCTTGTAGAGGTTGTTTAAATCCTGCGCTCGCAGGCCAAAACTACAAGAGAGAATAAAGAATATAATGATTGAATTTCTCATATTTAATTTTGTTTTTCTCTTAGATTTTCTGTTCTAACATAAACGAATCAAATTTCGTTCCAATGTCTATTCCTGAATATTTGTATTTAAGTTAACCTTAACTTTTAAAAATTACTTTTGAATTTGTGCAAAATAAAGATAATAATTTTGCAAACCTAAATTTATTTTTACTTTCATAGATATTATAGAAAACGCTGAAATTGCTGGGATTATTAAAGATTGAGATAAAATCCTCCTATTTTTGTATATAAATAGATAAAATGACAAATAAAAAAGCATTTTTAATTATTCTTGATGGATGGGGATATGGCAGGATAAAAGAGTCTGATGCTATTGAAGCTGCAGAAACACCCTTTTTTGACCACCTAAAATCAGAATATCCTAACTCAACATTGACAACTTTCGGAACTCAGGTTGGATTGCCGGAAGGGCAAATGGGGAATTCTGAGGTCGGTCATTTAAATTTAGGCGCGGGAAGAATAATTTATCAGGAATTGCTCCGAATTAACAATGCAATTGATGATGGTAGTATTTTCAACAATGATGTCCTAAAACAAGCATTTGAGGTAGCCGGACTGGAGAAGAAAAGAATTCATTTTTTAGGACTATTGTCAGATGGTGGTGTCCACTCTCATATTTTACACTTGAAAGCATTGATAGCAATGGCAGAAAAATATGGCTGTGAGGATAATTTCATTCATGCCTTTACTGATGGTCGTGATGTGGATCCTAGAAGTGGTCTGAATTTTCTTTATGATATGCAGGATTATTTAAAAGATAAACATGCTAAAATAGCATCCATTACAGGCCGGTATTATGCAATGGATAGAGATAATCGCTGGGAACGTGTGAAGATCGCTTACGATGCCTTAGTTAAAGGTAAAGGCTTCAGAACTGACGATTTGTTGAAAGCTGTTGAGGAGAGCTATGTAGAAGGTTTGACAGATGAATTTATTTTGCCAATTATAAAAACGAATGATGACGGCTCTCCAATTGCTAAAATTCAGAACGGAGATATGGTTGTCTTCTATAATTTTAGAACCGATCGGCCCAGACAACTAACTCAGGTTCTCACACAGATTTCAAAACCTGAAAATGAAATGGAGCCTCTGAAGTTAGATTATTTAACTTTAACAAAATATGATGACAGTTATCAAAATATTAAAGTGGTTTTCGAAAAACAAGATTTGTCGGAAACCTTGGGTGAGGTTTTAAGTAAAGCAGGCAAGACGCAATTAAGAATTGCCGAAACAGAGAAATATCCACATGTTACCTTCTTTTTTAATGGAGGAAGAGAGGAACCTTTTCCGGGGGAGAGTAGAATTATGGTGCCATCGCCGAAGGTTGCGACTTATGATATGCAGCCTGAAATGAGCGCCTTTGAAATTAAAGATCGTGTGATTGAGCATATTGAAAATCACCACCCGGATTTTATTTGTCTAAATTTTGCCAATACAGATATGGTTGGTCACACAGGTGTTTTTGAAGCGGCAATAAAAGCGGCCTCTGCTGTGGACCAATGTTTATCTCAAATAATCCCATTAGCGCTGCAACACAATTATGAGATAATTATTATTGCTGATCACGGAAACAGTGACTTTATGATCAATGAAGATGGCTCTCCCAATACCGCTCATACGACTAATCCTGTTCCATTTATTTTAGTAAGTGAAGAGTTCAAAAATTTGCGAGTAGGAGAGGGGAAATTGGCTGATATTGCGCCTACAATATTAAAACTTTTGGAAGTTCCTAAACCTGAGATTATGACAGGAGAAAGTTTAATATAGATATTATTTTGCGCCTTTATTTGAAAAATATCTTAAAGCGAACTGGTTACATATTCGACATAATTGATATACGTTAAGACAATTTTTTTTAAATCATTATCAAATTTTAATTTCAAAGACAAAAACTATCAACAAAAATTTGTACTTTTATGCCAAATTCCCTTAAAATGAAATTCATTTATACAAAAATTTGGATCGTAGCTGTTGTAAGTATGACTTTCATCTCATGTGAATATGATCCCTTGTATGAATTGCCTGTGATGGATGAGGAGTTGGCAACTTTAATTAAATATGCCAGTCCATCAGGAGAATTGGACCATTTTGTCCTTCCTGATTCGGAAAATTTAGATGCAATTCCGCAGGATGCTAAGAATCCACTCAATTTTGCGAAAATCGCATTAGGACAATTTCTTTTTCATGAAACAGGCTTAGGAACAGTACCATTTAAGGGAGAATTGGCTGGCACTTATTCATGTGCTACCTGCCATATCGCCGAAATTGGGTTTAAGCCTGGACGTGAACAAGGCGTTGCTGATGGAGCGATAGGTTTTGGAAATATGGGAGATGGAAGACAATTACACAAATCCTATCAAGGAGATGATGTTGATGCACAGGCAGCAAGACCTATCAGTTTGGTAAATGTTGCATTTGTTACCAATTCAATGTGGAATGGGATGTTTGGTGGAGGATTTAACAATGTCGGAACTGAAGATAGATGGAATATTGTTCCGGCACTTTCGGAAAATGCTAATTTTGAATTTGGTATAGAGCCACAGAATATTGATGGGTTAGTAACTCATAGAATGTTGATAACTGAGGATTTAGTCGATTCTTTGGGATACAGACAATTATTTGATCAGGCTTTTAGTGAGGTTCATCCTTCAGAAAGATACAATAATTTTACCACAGCCATGGCACTTTCTGCCTACCTTCGGTCAATTCTGACGAATAGAGCTCCCTTCCAACTTTGGTTGAGAGGGAATTATGATGCTATGACTGAGCAGCAAAAAAGAGGGGCAATGTTATTTTTCGGGCAGGCAGGCTGTGTCAGATGCCATGAAGAAACTAATCTTGGGGGTAATAGGTTCGAAGCTTTAGGTGTTAAGGATTTATTTATGAATACCAATATTGAAATGTTTAGAGCTACGCCACAAGATATGCGTAATTTCGGCAGAGGTGGTTTTACAGGTCGTGAAGAGGATATGTTCCGTTACAAAGTGCCGGGTATTTATAATCAAAAGAACTCACCCTTTTATTTCCACGGTGCATCAGCTAGAACTTTGGATGAAGTCTTAGAATACAAAAACCGAGGTGTTTCTGAAAATCCGAATGTTCCTGTTTCTCAACTTTCAGAATTTTTTCACCCATTGAACTTAAATGCCGATCAGATAGCCAATCTTAAAGCGTTCGTCGAGGATGGCTTATATGACCCGGATATTATCAGATACAGACCGGATGCAATTCGATCTGGTAATTGTTTTCCAAACAATGATCCACTTTCCAATCAACAGACCGGCTGTGACAATTAATAGATGTTTGTAATGTGACAGCTTATAGTAACTTGAAGAATTTAATTTTATACAATTATATTTTGAAAGGGGATAAGCACTTTATGAATATATTAAAATATCCTAGTTTAATCATTGATCTTTTCACCTTGTTTAATCCTCCACAATTTTATTTGTCGAAGAAATACATAATATGCCGCTAGTTTGCATAAAATAAAACCTATTTTCCCATCTAATATTCCCAACCTAAGGATATAAAATTTAAAAAAAGTAAAGGCAGGTAAAACTATCATTCCTGTTAAACTTGATTTTTTTCCTTTATTATATTTCTCTATAGCTTTAAGACTTGAGTAGGTTTCGATTTTCTTTAAACTATGTATAATATTTTTGTAAGTATTATGATGTATTGGAAGTGGTGATTTTTTTATATTCCCTTTTGTTTCAATTTCCTCATGAACAATACGATTATTATAACGGCAATTATTCTTATTTACTAATCTTATGACAGAATCATTTTGCCACCCGCTATATTTGACCCTTTTATTCATGTAATAATTTATTCGAGGGAAGCGCAGGGCATCAAAAGTGGGCTTATTATTTAAATGATTTCTAATTTCTTCCTCCGCATTTTCCTCGAACCACTCATCCGAATCTAATATAATTACCCACTCAAAGGAGGTTTGATCAATAGCCCAGTTTTTTTGATCTGCGTAGGAAGTAAATTCTCTTTGAAATAACTTTACCTGAGGAAAATTTTCCTTGATGACTTGAATAGTATTATCTGTGCTAAATGAGTCAACAACCACTATTTCATCTACCCAGAGCAGTGAATTTAAAGCCTTGCTAATGTTTTCCTCTTCATTATTACAGATTAAAATTGCTGAAATCTGTACCATATAGCTTGTGGGATTTGAACACCTCCTGTTACTAGAATGCCGTTATTGAGCTGGGCAGGTGTTTTATAAAATAATCGTTTTCCGGAAACCATATCCATCACTCGTCCACCTGCCTCCTCAGTTATAATTTGCGCAGCAGCAGTATCCCAGGCGTGTGTAGGGGAGAAGCGAGGGTAAATATGTGCATTGCCTTCAGCTATCTCTGTGAATTTAAGTGAGCTGCCGTGAGGTTTTATCTGTGGATGGTTCAGAACTTGCATGAAGCTTTCAGTTTGTTTGTCAAGATGATTCCTTGAACACACTATTACCAGGTTTGGATCTGAAAAGCCAAATTTTTTAGCTTGGAGACTAAGGGTGTTTCCTTCTTTTCTTTTAAAAGCTCCGTCTCGTAATGTTGCAAAGAAAGTCTCCTTTCTGGACGGAATGTGTACAACACCTAAAATTGGATATCCCTTTTCTACTAGTGCAATATTTATAGTAAAATCCCCTCGATTTTGCACAATTTCTTTAGTGCCATCTAAAGGATCAATCAACCAATAGAATCCGGGATTTTCGGCAATTTCGGTGGATTTGGACTTAATGTTTTCTTCAGAAAATATTGGAATACCCAAATTTAAGTCTGTAAGACGCTCAATAATTATTTCCTGAGATTTAATATCCGCTGTAGTAACAACATTTTTTTCGTTATTTACTAAAGTTTCAATTTCGTTTTTCTCAAATAAAGTTAAGATAGCATTACCTGCTTCATTGGCAATAGCAATGACTTTGTCAATATCAATCTTTTGCAGCATGGAAACTGTTCTATTTATTTATCTTTGACAAATATAACAAAAATAACAATGAATAGTAAAATTTTGGTAACAGGTGGTTGCGGTTATATTGGCAGTCATACGATTGTTGATTTAATAGAAGCAGGCTATGAAGTCGTCTCCGCTGATAATCTCATGAATTCCAGTGATGAAGTTTTACTTGGTATTGAAAAAATAACAGGGAAAAACATACAAAATTTTAATGTCAATTTAGCTGACGTTAGGCAAACTGCTGAATTTTTCGAAAAAAATAATGATTTCTCCGGCATAATACATTTTGCAGCCTTAAAAAGTGTTTCTGACTCTGTTGCTAATCCACTACTGTATTATGGTAACAATATCAATTCCCTTTTGAATATCTTAGAGGCCATGTACAAATATAACATTCGAAATTTGATTTTCAGCTCCTCTTGCTCGGTCTACGGAAATTCTAACGTTTTGCCGGTAACAGAAAACACTCCATTCGAAAAAGCGGAATGCCCGTATGCCTATACAAAACAAATTGGAGAGGGAATAATAAATGATTTCATGAAAATACACCATAAGCATTCTGCTACATTACTTCGTTATTTCAATCCTGCCGGCGCTCACGAATCCGGACTTATTGGAGAATCTACGATTAATATTGCCACTAATCTCGTGCCCGTAATTACCGAAACCGCTATCGGGAAGAGGGAGAAAATGACTGTTTATGGCACAGATTATGCCACCCGCGACGGCAGTTGTGTGAGAGACTATATCCATGTTGTTGATCTAGCAAAGGCACACACATTAGCATTGCAAAAGCTCGAATTGGAAAACGAATCTAATTCTAATGAGGTTTATAATCTAGGAATAGGAGAAGGCGTGACAGTTTTGGAAGCTATAAAAGCTTTTGAAAAAGTTTCTAATGTAAAACTAAATTACGAAGTGGGTCCTCGCCGCGCAGGAGATGTAGAAGCTATATATTCTAATCTGGAAAAAGCTGAAAATGTCCTTGGATGGAAACCTCAACGAGGGATTGAAGAAATTATGGCTACTGCATGGGTGTGGGAGCAAAACAGATCAAAAGAATCTTAATCCCGTTTTCTTTATTGGTTCAATACTTTGTTCTTCACATATTTTTCCAACCATTGATCCTGCTCCCATAGCGTATGCAGCACAGATTCCTTTGCTCTATACCCGTGACTTTCATAAGGAAGTAATACTAATCTTACCGTTGCTCCCAGTCCTTTCAAGGCATTGAAATATCTCTCACTTTGCATAGTGTAAGTACCTGAATTGTTGTCAGCTGCCCCGTGTATCAAAAGAAGAGGGGTCTTCATCTTATGGGCAGTCATGAATGGGGACATGGTATTATAAATTTCCGGTGCTTCCCAGTAATTTCTTTGCTCACTTTGAAATCCAAAAGGAGTTAAGCTTCGATTATAAGCTCCACTTCTGGCAATTCCTGCTGCAAATAAATCACTGTGAGACAGTAGATTGGCTGTCATGAATGCACCGTAAGAATGCCCACCCACAGCCACTCTTTGTCTATCAATATAGCCTAAATTATCAATCGCATCAATGGCTGCTTTAGCATTACTGACTAATTGGTCTATAAAATTATCATTGGGTTCAGTTTCTCCTTCTCCTACAATAGGAAATGCGGCATTGTCCAGAACGGCATAACCTCTTGTTACCCAGTAGATCGGTGATCCATAATAGGGTCTCGTAAATTGAAAGGGGGAAGAAGTGATCTGACCCGCACTGGATTTATCTTTATATTCTCTTGGGTACGCCCACATTATTAATGGCAATTTCTCTCCGCTGTTTTTGTCATAGTTCGCCGGTAAATATAAAGTACCACTCAGTTCTAAACCGTCCTCCCTTTGGTAGCTTAGTACTTCTTTGTAGACATCATTAAGCGATTTGTAAGGATTGTTGAGAAAGGTAACTTGTTGAAGTGGCTTTTTATTTTTGAAATTTAAAATATGATAATTGGGCCATTCGGATGGTGTTTCGCGGCTTAGGAGAAGAATTCCTTTCTTTGCATCAATAACGCGCGCTATATCGACGAATTCTTCCTGATTTTCAGCCTGCCACTGTATCTTCGTAGATTGGTCTTTTAAATTAAAGCTGGATATAAAGGGCTTGATACCCTCTGCACTGTACCCTGATCCTTGAAGAAACAAATTATTTTTCTCGCGAACAAGTACATATTTATTAAACTGATTTTTTTCTGTTACAAAATTCCCGGGATCATTGTATCTATCTTGATAATTTCTGTCAAAGATTATTTGGCGATCCTTATTGGGATTATTAGGATTTATTAAATAGGTCTTAGTATTTCTGTCGTTGTACCAATAATCAGAGATGAGTGCTAATTCTTCATCCCCCCACGTGATGCTAGAATAACGATTGATCGTTTTAAAGAGGGAAGTAGGGTTTTCATTGAAAGGGGCGATCCACAAAAAGACCTCATCCCTGAAATCTACCTTGTTTTCAGGATCTCCGTTATCTAATGCCTTTACGAAAGAAAGAGTAGCAGCTTGATCATTTCTCCATGAAATACTTCTCTTTTCGGTAATTGTTGACATAAAACCTTTGGGTAAAACTTCTTTCAATGGAACTTCTTCAATAAGTTTTACTAAATTTCCGGAACTTATGTAGTAGGGAAGCGAGAATAAGGAACTAAGTAAGAAAAGGGCTCTTTAATTTCTCTTATCAAAACATAGCTGCCATCTGGTGAAAAGCTAATATCGCTATACATGCTTTTATCTTTCCAAACCTCTTTTTCTCCGTCCAAACTTACCTTAACAATTGTTGAGGTTCCTAAAATTTTAAAATTGTGTTCATCCGATTTGTCTTGCAATAAATCTTGGTAAGTTCTATTTTGTGCTTCCTCGCCATCATTGGTAGAAATAACGGGCCCCAGTGGTACAGTTTTAGATTTATTTATTAATTGTTCTTCAGTATTTACCCTTTCTAAATACAATAAATATTTGCCATCATGCGCCCATTCGTAAGGATTGCCTAAAGTAGCATTGAGATTCGAATCTGATAACTTTGTGGCTTTAGCTTTTTCTATTTCCACAATCCAGAGCTCGACACCATGCTCTGTCGTATTAGTAACAGCAAAATGTGATTCATCAGGAGACCAACTGAAATTACTCAATTTGACATTAGAGGGCAGGCCTTCAATATTTATTACTTGTTTACTTCCTACTTTCTGTATAGTAGCCCCGGAATAATAGGTAAGACGACTTCTGCTGTTTAGCCTTGGATTAATCCTTATTCCTGCCAACCCTAGTTCAGGTTGAACCAGTTCTTCCAAATTCTGGTAGCTACTTCTTTCTAAGAAAATGATATAATCAGCCTTTGAATTTATGATTATCACGGGTGGGAGTGGAGCATCAGCTAGTTCTAAGATCTCTCTAACCGGAAGCTGATAGCTAAGGTTTTCCTGACTTGTGAGTCCACCTATAAATAGAAAGTTTATTAGAGTAAAGTATATAAATTTTTCTAACTTAATCATAACATTAAATTTATTTTTCAAGCTTTGTTGAGCTTTATTGTAATAGCGTAATATCACCTGCATACACTTTGACTTCATTAGTTCCAGCTATAGTTGCTTCAATCATGTATACATAAACGTCAGGAGATAACCTTTTACCATTGAAAGTTCCATTCCATGCACCGGTTAAAGATCTTGGCTGCAGGCCTGATGCACTATAAACCAAGTCTCCCCATCTGTTGAAAATAGACATTTTGTACTCAGAGATATAATTTTCATCGGCATAGAGCAAAAATTCATCATTGTAACCATCAAAGTTGGGAGAGAAACTATTAGGAATATATACCCCGATAGTAGGCTCTTCGACGATAATACTCACTTGTGAAGTCGCAGTACAGCCATTGGCATCGGTGATGGTAAGCGAGTAGGTTACTGTTCCTTCCACCGTGACCATTGGACTTAGGCAATCCAGACATGATAAGCCTTCGCTTGGACTCCATAGATATTCTACGGGAGTAAAATTGGCTTCTCCTGTAATCTGTACTATTTCTCCTGCTGTTGCCTGAATCGTTTGACCGAGTGTCAATACAGGTGAATTTTCCGGTAAAATGTTGACAATACTATCCCAGAAGCACTGCCCTTGGATGACTCTTACATCATATTGGCCTGCCCCCAAATCCTCCTGATCGAAGGGTAAAGTGGTATTGATGGAATTATTGTTTATGAGCACTTCAAACATAGCACCCGACGAATTATTATCAAAAAGACTGATGGATCCCGATTCTACCCCTGTACATTCGGTATTCATTGTTAAAATATCAATATCGAGGGTCGTAAATTCAATATTTATGAACGCTATGGAGTCACATCCATTGACAGAACCGTTTTCGATAAGGATTTCTCCTGTCGGATTGTCAATGTTGTATTCCACACCGCCAATTGTGATGGATTCACCTTCGCATAAAACCAGGTCTTCATTCGATTCGACGGGCGGGAGGAAGATCAGCATTACATTGATGATAGTATCGCAGTCGCCGCTCGCATTAGCTGTGAGCACTATTTCACCTGTGGGATTGTTTTCGTTGAAAAGCGTACCGTTGAGATTGATAGATTCGCCGGCGCACAAGACATCCTGATAAATAGAATCCACAGCTGCATTGAATTCTAACTGTATCATGAGAATAGAATCACAACCATTGGCAGCCATCCCTTCATAGACGATGGATCCTTCAGGGTTGTCGACATCGAAAGTTTGCCCATCGAGGACAAATTCTCCCCCCGGACACAGATCAACAAAGATTTCTCTGACGACATTTCTGTAAAAAATGATCTCAATTACATTGGTGGTATCT
>CALCSX010000016.1 GCA_937894165.1 uncultured Saprospiraceae bacterium
AACCGGTGCATCTCCTTCGTTTCCGCTGGCATACTTATAATGGTAATTTCCAAACCCGATAATTGACGGCCCCCACATTTTTGGTTCAGCATCAGTCCATTCTTGCATTAATTCAATCAGTTGAAAAAATAATTCTGGAGAAGACGGAATACTTCCAAAACGAAAATGACATTTTTACTACAGAGTTTAAGTGGTTTCAAATTTATAATGGTCTATCCGAACAAACTAAACTAATAGTCAATGAATTAAAAGGTAAAACGGACTGGCGAAAAACTTTCTTAATTCATTATTTAAATTCAATGCTCGTAAATGCAGCAAACGTTGATTTACCCACAAGCGATAATGAACACATTGAGTTAAATAACACATTATCCGGATTAGAATCAGAACAATTGAAATATATCCGCGAATTTTGGTTCTCAAAGCAGATTGATACAACTAGAGATTTCGAACAGCGAAACATAAATCTTTCAGTTGAAAATTTATACAACAAGCGAAGTAGTAATCGATTTAAGCGACTTTCATTACGGCAAATAGTTCAATATGACGCTGACTTGTTTACCACCTTTTTTCCAATAATTCTTACTTCCCCTGATGTAGCAAGTAATCTTTTTAAAGGGATGAATGGTTTTTTTGATATTGTAATGTTTGATGAAGCCAGTCAATTGCGACTGGAGGATAACTTGCCGGCTTTATTGAAAGGAAAGCAGATAGTAATTGCAGGAGACGAACACCAAATGCCTCCATCAAATTATTTTAGTAAAGTCTTTGATGGTACAATTGAAGACGAAGACGACATTGATGAAGAAGATGAAATCGTAATAGATAAAGATAATATACTTTTGTCATGTGAATCCCTCTTAGACTTTGGTTCAGAACTTAACTTTGAGAAACGACATCTGGATTTTCATTATAGGTCAAGACACCCTTATCTAATTGATTTTTCAAATTACGCTTTTTACAATCAAAGACTAAAACCACTACCTAATACATTTGATTACACGCCAATAAAGTACATTCAGGTTAATGGAACTTTTTCTGACCATATCAATGATGCGGAAGCTGAAATGGTTTTGTCAATACTTGAGAACAACATAAATCGACTTCCAAACGGAGAATATCCATCGGTTGGAATTGCAACATTTAATATTGCTCAAAGAAATCATATAAAAAGCAAAATCTTAGAAAGGCAAAAATTCTCAAAATTTGAAGAGTTCAATTCCAAAATTCAAGAATTGGAAGAAAACGGTATGTTTATCAAGAACTTGGAAAATATTCAAGGAGATGAACGAGATGTTATTATTATATCAACGACTTACGGTCCCGGAAAAGACGGGAAATTTACTCAACGTTTTGGTCCAATAAATCATTCAAAGGGTTATAAACTTTTAAATGTTATCATTACGAGAGCTAAGTATAAGGTTTATGTTTGTTCATCTGTGCCGGAAATGTCATTTATGAACTACAAAGAATTTTTAATAGCGGAAGGTTCAAACAATAAGCGAGCGGTTTTCTATGCATATCTTGCCTATTGTAAAGCTGTAAGTGAAGGAAATAACGATTTAAGAATCGGTATTTTAACCTCACTCAGTGAGAACTCATCAAAAAGCACTTCTTTCAATGTCGGGAGTTTTGGTGAGCAAGAATCACCTTTTGAAGAAGAAGTTTATCAGCGGCTACTTGATGAATTGGACAGTTCAAAACTCCATTCACAAGTGAAAGTTTCAGAGTTTCGAATTGATATGGTATACGATTCACAAATTGTTGGAGTTCCAAAGATAGCTATTGAATGTGATGGGGCAAAATATCATTCCAGCAGAGAAGCATATTTACATGACAGACACAGACAAAAAATTCTTGAAAGCCACGGTTTTGTTTTTCATCGGATATGGAGTACAAATTGGTGGCGCAATCCACAAAAAGAAACCAGAAATTTAATTGAATTTATCAGAAATGTAGAGTCAAAAAAGGATTATAGTACTGCTGACCATTCTAGAATTTCACGAGCATTTACCGACGACTTTACAATGGTTGAGAATTATGTTGCTCATATATCAGTTAACGATACAGCTAATGAAATTGCTTCAATAAATAGCATTAATAAGAAGGAGGAAAAGAAAACTAAACTTTCTAAAGAAGAAATTAAATTAGGAAGTGAGGTAACTGTAAAGTATATGAACAACGGTAAAGACATAAAAGTACATATCGTAGAAACAGCTAAGCAGAATGAAGTAAGTAATGGAGTTCAGAAAATAAATATGAACTCCCCTTTAGCGACATCAATTCTTGGTCATGCCGTAGGAGACATTATAAAGGTGGGAAATCTGGACAATTTCGTGGAAATTATAAAAGTAAAGAATTAAAGATATCCCTTACTGCTACTTAATCGGATTCAAATGCTCCTTTTTTTACATTCCGAGTCTCTATCTGGCATTTAGAGGAGTATTTTGTTCTGTTTTTACTCTTTTGGAGTAAAAAATTCGGGTTTTGTTAGGAAAATAGGGAGGGAAGGGGTATTTTGGAGGGTATGTGTGGATTTTTTAGCAATAAACGATTGATTAAAAAACTCAACAACGCAAAGCAAAAGACCCTGAATTTGCCAACATTCTAAGAAATCAAAATGGAACTGACAAAGAAATTATTAAATGAACTACAGAGAAGACTTAAGGTAGGTAATCGAAGAGGTGTTCATCTAAATGCCATTCCCGCAAATTCAAGATATAAATTTGATTTAAATAGGTTATCATACATCGATAAGAATCTTCCTGACAATTTCATAAAATCCTTGCTTTCACAGCAACCTCTTAAATTTAGAATAAGTTGGAAGGATAATGTTCCTGATTTAAACACACTTTTCGAGGAAGATCAAATACAATTGGTCAAGATTACAAAATCCTTTGAAAATCTAATTAACCAAACAGAAGCGATTGAATCAGAAAAAGGAATTAATACTTTCGGTTTCGGATTTCCAATTCTTGTACGTCGAGACCACTCAGACAACAAATTAACAGTCGCTCCAATTCTAATTTGGTCACTACGAATCAAAAGAACGAAAGAATTCAACACCTGGGAAATCAACAGAAATGAAGACGATCCGATTTATTTGAATGAAGTTTTAATTAATCATCTACATTCCGATTCCAATATTGAAATTGAACAGATTCCTAGTGAAATGATCGATGATGGGCTCATAAATAAGGCAGAATTAATTGAAATTTGTCTAAAACTTATCAAGGAAGTCAACAGTCATGTTCCTTCTGATACCAAAGATGCTTTTATCAAAAAACTAGATAAAATTGTGTCAATTGGCGATAAAAATCATTACGAAAAACTACCTATTAATTCAACCAATGCACTTATTGACTTTGGTGGATTATTTTCAATTTTTGAAGTCCAAAAACAAAATATCATCAATGATTATGGTAATTTGATGGACCTAGAAGGACTAACTATTGACCTTGATGACCTAGAAAATCATAGTTTTCAACCCATTTCATCAGTAGAAACAGACCCTTCACAACAAGGTATTTTGCATTCATTAGAAGCAACAAGAAATATTCTCATCCAAGGTCCTCCGGGAACGGGGAAAAGTCAAACCCTTACTGCTGTCCTTATCAATGCTCTTGAAAATAGTAAAAAAACTATAGTGGTTTGTGAAAAAAGAACGGCTTTAGAAGTTTTACATAATTCTCTTATTGAAAAGGGATTGAATTATCAGAGTGTATTAATTCGTGATATTGTTAAAGATAGAAAAACTGTTGTAGATTCTGTAAGAGATAGAGTTGACAATTCATCTTATAGAAGATACAGCTACAATTATTCCAAGGAATCTCTTGACAATATTATAAGAAAAGCCAATGGACTTATTGAGTCCATTAATGGAAAGCATAAAAAGATTGATGAAAAACTACTAGGTGACAAATCTTGGACTTATATAGTGGGAAGGCTTTT
Source organism: uncultured Saprospiraceae bacterium (assembly GCA_937894165.1). Taxonomy (GTDB): domain Bacteria; phylum Bacteroidota; class Bacteroidia; order Chitinophagales; family Saprospiraceae; genus CALCSX01. The sequence goes on from CALCSX010000016.1 coordinate 3,952, forward strand.
GAATGAACTTAAGGGAATTGATGAAGACCATTCCTTGAATATTGATAAATCGCAATTCGTATATAACTCAAAAGAATTAAATGAACTTTTAGAATTAGTACAGAAAGGTCAAAACCTCTATTTACGCTATCAATCTTTTAAATCCACTCCATTTCTTAACTCTAAGAAATTAACTGGTGACAACCCTTATGCTATTGAAAATGCTATAAACGAATCATTTGAAGCATATGAAAACGATCTTCGAAAAATAAAAGAACTAGAAACCTTATACAAAAACGAGTATTTCGAATTAAGAAAAACTGAACTTGCAGAACAAATTCAATTTGGTAGAAGTATTCAAGATTCAATTAATACAATTTACGAAGAACATAAAGCCAATCCTGATTTTCTGAATGAAGAAAAAACAAATGGTTTTTTGTACAAAGTGTCAGCATTATTTTCTCAATCA
>CALCSX010000017.1 GCA_937894165.1 uncultured Saprospiraceae bacterium
TTATTCACAATTGGGGACCATGAATAGTCGAAATCTCCACTACCCCCTAGATTCATCAGAGCAATCGTTCCCAATGAACCACTACAATCAGGATGAACAATTTCCACTTCTGAACTTATTTCATCACTCGCAATAACTTCAACAGAATCAACTTGCTCACAACCAAATCCATCCGTCACTGTAACAAAATACATACCTGCATCTACGTTGACGATAGTAGAATCTGTTACTCCGTTACTCCAGGTAAATTGGAATGGACCTTCGCCTGATACCTCTACGAAAGCAAGGCCATCATTTTTTCCACAAGTTGTTGATTCACTTCCCATTTCTGTGGTTAAATAATCTCCCGCAATATAATTGAAACATATTGTATTCTCAGATGGAAAAAATTCACCCGGATAGCATCCCTCTGAATAGCCCTGAACACAGATTGTTCCATCAGGAAAATCTCTTACATCTACATCGATTTGACTGGAACTTATTTCACGAAAAGAACCATCGGGAAACGTCCATCTATAATCACAGATTCCATCGAAAGGTGGATCAAGTCTAAGGGTATAAATGCCACAATTGGGGTTGGATTCAGAAACTATTTCTGATTCATTCAATACTTCATCTGTTGGAATGATTAAAGTGTCACTCCAACCACTCACTATTTCAAAACTTACATCGCAGAGATCACCACTACATCCGTCTAGTACTAACACGATAATTTGACCTTGCGTCGGAATAAATTTAGTTTCCATTAAAAAAGGATTCTGCGTACAGTCAGTCTGACAAGGGATGGTGTAAGGAGTTTCAGAATTACAATCACCGAAACCTACTAATGCTCCTTGAATGCCCTGATTGTTATTACAGGATCCCGAGATAGGGCTAACAATTATACCAAAAGGGGCAGAACCATCTGCGATAAATGAATAATAACTAGGATTATTTAGGACTGAATTCCCTCCATCACATAGAGGAACCGGCATAATGAACTCTTCTGTCATATGCAATTCCAATCCACTTTCCTGACAAATATTACTGATAAGATTTAAATCTACTCCCTCTAGACATTGTGAATAGGAAGAACCAAAGATTTGTTTACAGTTATCTTGTCCAAAAAGACTTAAATTGAACATGAAGAAAATAAAAAGAATGATTTGTGTAGATTTTTTCATAACTATGATTTAAAATAAAGAGGTTAGCAATCTTATGCTTTTAATTTCAATCAATTCTAAAATTTAATAAAATCAGTAATTAGCCCAATCGTGGTTTAATTTACCTTCATAATTTTTGCATGATGCAGTTTACCAGATGTGTCCGCTATTTGTAATATATATACACCATGAGCTAAATTTTCGATAAGGACTTGCTTGCTGATCATGATCCCATTTTGAACGACCTTGCCATCCAAGGAGAATATAGTATATTCATTTCCTACGTTTTCCATCTCTACATTGACTACATTCTTCACTGGGTTGGGAAATAATTTTATTGTTTTATTTCTGTTAGACTGGTTTTCTCTATTAGAAGAAATTATTTGAATTTCAAATTGAATTAATTTGCTACATTCCGAATCAATATCGGTTATGGTTAACAAATATGCTCCAGGTGATAAATCATAAATTTTTATATTTGACCCTACAATCGTGTCATTAAATATGAAACCTAGTGGTCCTTCTAATTTAATTGCCCATTCATCACTTGTATTTAATTTTAATCTGACAGAACCGGTATTTTCAATCGGTGAACTGGGTATAATATCAATTAATTCGACAACTAATTCCTCACTCTCAGCTACTGAAATCATTTCCACATATTCACAACCGAATCCATCAATAACTGTAACTGTGTATAAACCTCCTTCAATATTTGTATTCAAAGAATCCGCTATTCCATTGTTCCAAATATAAGTGAAGGGACCCTCGCCATCAACTTCAACATAAGCTGACCCATTAGCCAATCCACAAGTTGTGGTCCCCGAACCCGTAGTTATGGTCGTAAATTCTGATGCACTAAAAGTGTAGCAAATAGAATTATCCGCCGGAAAAAACTGATCCGGAAAACAAACTTCAGAGAAACCTTGGACGCAAATACTACCATCCGGAATCCCATTCATGTCCATCTCTAAAGAGTTGGAGTCTGTTGTTCTGGTACTACCATCAGGTAAAGTCCATAAATAATTACATAATCCTTCGAATTCAGGTTGAACGGAAAAAGTATAATTTCTGCAATTCACATTACTCTCTAATTCTAAAATAGATTCACTTATTTGACTTGTATCAGGTACAGTATAATTATTAGTCCATCCGCTATTTATATGAATATCAACATTACAGTAAGAACCATTACAGCCATCTAAAACTACAATGACTACCTGACCAGAGTCAGGTATTGTATTAGAAGAAAGTGTAAATGGTCCATTGGTGCAGTTAGTCATACATGTACCAAATGGACTATTGGTATTGCAGGCACCCAAAGTGACCAGAGCTCCTTGGATACCGACAAAGCCACCGGCATCTGAACAAGATCCTATTTCAGGAGTAACTGTAACATTAAAAATGTCACTTCCATCAGCTACAAACGCATAATAGGAAGGATTATTAAGAACACCACTGCCATCACACATAGGGATTGGTGAAATAACTTCAGCTGTCATCTCAGCAGAAAACATATTCGAATTACATGTTCCATAAGATATATTTAGCTCTCCTGAGTTGCATAATGAAATATCAGTTTCAAAAGCTTCATTACATTGGGAATAACTATAGGAAATTGAAAAAATGAAAAATTTCCTTACATCCAAATATAGTGAGAGGGTTTGAACGGGTATTTTTCATCGCATTTGCTACTATTATTGCACTATTTAATTAGATTTGAAACAAGTCGCTGATTAGAGGAAGCTTTAATTTGGAGATGAAAATGATTGTAGTTCATGCTTTTAACTTTTTAATTCCCCAGGTGTAAAATGCTGTTCCCACGGCGCGTCCCTATTCCGGAAATATATGAAAAGACTTATTTCATTCATCGTAATCCTGATAACCTTCAGTTGCAACAGCGATGACCAGAAGGAACAGCCCAGGAAACTGGAACTTGTATCCCTTAACATAGGATCTTCCTTTCTTGAACCTGGAGCTGAAAATGACAACATCCCCACGAACCTGGCAATCGTAATGAAGTTCAATTTTTCCATTGAACGTTCCTCAGTTGAGCAGCACGTAAAACTGGTCG
>CALCSX010000018.1 GCA_937894165.1 uncultured Saprospiraceae bacterium
ATCCGCCACTGCGCCAAGCGCCAAAACGTTATAGGGCATTTTAAAAGACACAATTATGAAAGTAAAATTATTACTAACAGCATTTTTACTGTCTCTTGCAACTTTCTTGTTTGGACAGAATTTCGGTTCAATCGGAACACAATGGTATTATAGTGAACACGCAGGTGGAGCAGCACCGCCAAATTCGGAGTATTTACACTTACAAAGTGTGGCAGACACAGTTATAGACGGAGTAACAACTCATAAAATTTTAAGGACTTATTACAAACATAATGGGGACACTGTAACATTTAACCCAATCTATGTATACGAGCAATCTGACACAGCCTTTATCTATAATTTTCAAATGTCACAGTTTCAAACAATTTATATTTTTAATGCACAACAAGGTGACACTTTGACTTTGGATATTGTAGAGCCATTACCTTGGATAACTGACAGTACTTATAGGTTGGTTATTGACACAGTAGAAACAGTAATCGTAGATGGAATTTCTCTTAAAAAATACAAGACAATTGCGTTAGATGAGTTTCAATTTTACAATGGGGGCTATTTTATGGACAGAATTGGCGGGCTTGATTGGTTCTTCCCAAGAGCAACCATAATTCCTGAAGCCGGGGGGCCAATTAGATGCTACTCGGATAATCAAATTGACACAAGTTTTCAATCAGTAGCTTGTGACTATAGATTAATTACTTCAATTAGTGACATAAATGCCAATTATGGTATTCATGTTTTTCCAAATCCATTCCAAAACGAATTGACAATACAATCTGAACAACAAATTGAAAGAATTGAACTTTTTGACTTTGCCGGCAAAATTATTTTAAGTACGAGGCAGGAGGCTACATTAAATTTTGAGAACCTCAATAATGGTGTTTACATTTTGACTATTTATCTAAAATCAGGACAACAACTTAACAGAAAAGTAATAAAAAAAGCCCCATAATAGCACCTACCCAAAAGTAGCGGTTTAGTTGTTAAATCAAGCATTGTGCAACTATCAAAGTTTCTGCTTGGTTGACAGTGAAGTGCTTCGAAATCGCCACCTTCGGGTAGCTGCAAACCGTTGTATATCATTTCCTTATAAATTAAAATTTAATTAAATGAAACTACATCTTTTAGTACCCCTTCTTTTAGCATTTCACTTTTGCTACGGACAATCAGAACTAACTGATCCTGAAACAGACTGTAAATATGAACTTCAATGGACTTGTGAAGAATGTACTTTTAGTTGGACAGGGGACTGTTTAGACAATTTACCTAATGGTGCAGGAGTTTTGACTGTTTTTAATGGCGGAAACGAAATAATGTGGTATGAAGGAGAAATGAAAAACGGTAAATTTGATGGTGTTGGAAGTTATCGAGACGAGATGAACCAAATGGAGGGAGATTTGAAAATGGTGCTTTCGTTGATACCAATCCTTACCTAGCAAATAGAAATGCACGTATTGATACGACCAAATTCAATAAAACAAATGATTGGGAAATAGAATCAATAGCAACAAAGCAGTTAAATAATCTCTATTTTACTTTTCCTGCCGAGGGATATGCTTATGATAATCGCGACTTACTGATTCAGAAATGCTTGGATGCGATTAAAAAAAATTGCGACTTAATTAAGGATACAAGTTATACAGAGTTCACTAGAATCAGATTTGTAAAGTCTAAAGAAGAAATGCTTTTACATGCTGACCTTTATGTAAATGCATTAGCGAATATTTACGCAAGATCTATACATATGGTGGTTACTGACAAAGGCACGGAAAACGAAAAAAGAATTAACCCTCCCATTGTCCATGAGTTAATGCATATCGTTTCAATGACTGAATGGGGAATACCACCGACAAATGTTAATTGGGTAAATGAAGGATTGGCGACTTATGCAGAAAATAACTGTTCTGGATATTCTGTTTCAGAAATATACAGATACTTTTTAGAAGAAGAGTTGCTGATTCCAATTGACTCCTTAACGAACCATTTTTATCAGACTGAAGAAATGATTGGTTATCATCAATCAGCTTATATCGTGGAGTATTTGATTTCAAATTATGGTATACCAAAATTAGAAACGCTTTGGAAAAGTGGGTTTTCAGCTTTTGAATCCATTTACGAACTTTCCTATTCACAAATGGAAAAGGAACTTAATGAGCAAATCTTAAAATTATATCCAGTTTCGCCAACTATTGATTGGGAAACATTAAAAGAAGAAGGTTGTAAATAAATAATATAATTAAATGAAAAAGATATTCACTATAATCTCGCTCTGCTTCTTTCAAAGTTTATTCTCGCAAGAGACCAATTCAGGAGCGAGGTATTCTGAAGTTAATGAACAGATAAAGCCCTCATTATTTTCAAATTTAGGAGAATCTTGTTCTACCCCTGAATATTGTGGTACTTTTTGTTCCATTTTGGGCGATGATGGTGCGGGGCAATAGTGATATTAGTTTAGGGGAGTATTCTAGGGCGGTTTTTCTGTGGTTCGGGGGTGGAGGAATCAATTACGTTCTGAGTTTTGAGTTCTGTGTTCTGAGTTGAAGTTTCTAGGTTTTTTTAGTTGATGGATAGTGGATTTAGGCTTCTTTTATGAAAGAGCGGTTCGGAGGTCGGTGACATTTTTGCAGCCTCACGGATTACTCGGATTTTATGGATTTAGGACGCTTTGACATTTTTTGGCTCCCGCAGATCTCGCAGATTCGCGCAGAGAGCAATTCGGAATGCCGACGGCAATGGGAGTCTCTCAAAGATTTCACAGATTACACAGATGAGGGAGGTCTTCGACCGTTCTAACGCTTCGCTCGTTCTAACTTCGGC
>CALCSX010000019.1 GCA_937894165.1 uncultured Saprospiraceae bacterium
GCTGGTTGATGAAGAAAAGGTTTTGACTGCATGAGTCTATATTATCCTATTATCGGCATAATACTGGTAAGCTCTGGAAGCTACCCGGTTTAGCTCGGATAATCTATGCACGGACCTAATTTCAGGTAGTAGGTATAGTCTATATATTGACTTAGTAGCTAGAATATGTAATTATAGTTGATGGCGAATATACCTGCAGTAGGGCGCCAATTGTCTCTCGACTAAGTTCTGAATGAACTAGCTCGTGCCAACGGCAGCACACCCCTGTGCACCGCCGCCTAGGTTCGGAAGCAGTCCTCGATGGCTTGTGCGCCAACGAAACCTGACACTTCTGAAGAGTATTGCTTTTATTGCATTGGATGAAAATATTAAAGAAACTTCTAATTTATCAAATATTTTAATAGATAATCATTTAGAAAACTATTTAATATATAATTCAATTGATGAAATTCCTGAAACAACAAAACATATTATTTTATTAACAAATATTAAAAATTTAGATTTTTTTTTAAAAAAAATTCACAATTTTGTTACAAAGTCTTCTAATCGGTTAATTTGCATTTGTAATTCATTAAATTATACTAATTTAAAATATAAAAATAAAATTAGTTTTCATCAAACTTTTACTACAAATACCTTATTTATCGAATATTTTCTTCCCGAATACAATCAAATATTTGGAAAAATATTTTACCCACCTGAACCTCTAACATTAATATTTAAAAAATCATTTTTCCCATGGAAGATTAATTCACATGCGAGGGTCAAAGCGCTTGTTAAGATTAGAAATAAGCATAGTCATAAAAATTCTTACGGTCACGCTGCCATTATGGGAGGCAGTATTGGAATGATTGGATCTATAATATTAGCAAGTAAGGCATCCCTAAAATCCGGCTGTGGATTAGTAACAGCTATAGTGCCACAGATTGGGCTTCATCCAATCCAAACCGGTATTCCGGAAGTAATGGTTAAAATTTCCGGTAAAGACCAAATATCCACAATAGCGCTACCCAGTTTAAATAGCTATGATGCACTTGGATTTGGCTGTGGCTTAAGTATTCCTGGAGAGGCCGAAAAAATATTAAAAAAAGTATTGAAAGCAGGAATTCCTTTAGTAATTGATGCTGATGGGCTCAATTGTCTAGCTAAATTAGATAATTTTGCTAATTACCTACCATCCGGCACCATACTGACACCACATGTAGGAGAATTTGATCGACTTTTCGGAAAATCTAAGGATACTAAATCTCGTTTAAAAATTGCTTTAAAATTTGTTGAAGCGAACGATGCAATTATTATTTTAAAAGGAGCACACACATGTATTATAGCAAAAAACGAGCCCCTTTCATTTAATATCACAGGGAATGATGGATTATCAACAGCAGGAAGTGGCGATACGCTAACCGGCATTTTAACAAGTTTATTGGCACAGGGATACAAACCATATGATGCAGCTATATTAGGTGTATATTTACATGGCCTTGCAGCAGATTTAGCAATTCAAGGAAATGAAAGTAAAGAATCTTTGATTGCTTCAGATATAACAGAATATTTGGGAAGAGCTTTTAACAAATTAACTAATGAGTAATAAACTAAAACTAGCGGTCATCACCGGCGCAGGCATATCAGCAGAAAGTGGGATATCGACATTTAGGGATAGCAATGGACTTTGGGAAAATCATCGAATTGAGGATGTCGCAACCCCGCAGGCTTGGAAAAAAGATCCTCACGTGGTATTGGAATTTTACAATAAGAGAAGAAGACAATTATTGACTGTCCAGCCCAATAAAGCTCATTACAAACTAGCTGAATGGGAAGAATATTTTGACATTCACATAATTACCCAAAATGTTGATGATCTGCATGAGAGAGCCGGTTCAACACAAGTGGTACATCTACATGGAGAATTACTAAAAGCGAGATCCGAAAAAAATATTGAATACGTTATAGCACATCCGCAAGATATAGTTTTTGGACAATGTTGCCCGGATGGTTATCAACTGAGGCCACATATAGTTTGGTTCGGAGAAAGTGTGCCTATGATAGAAATTGCGAGTGAGATTATCCAAGACGTCGATATTATTGCAGTAATCGGCACCTCACTGCAAGTTTATCCGGCTGCAGGTCTTTTAGGGATGGCTAAAGCCTCAATACCATTATTCTATTTAGATCCAAGTCCAAATCTAGATATACAACTATGGCCATCAAAAAACTTAGTTCTCATACAAAACACTGCCGTAGGAGGAATCCTTGAACTGGAGAAATATCTTTTTCAGGAATTTTAAACTTATTCATCTACAGCATCTTTATCGGGATATTTTATCCTTACATGATAAATACTTCTCATCATTT
>CALCSX010000020.1 GCA_937894165.1 uncultured Saprospiraceae bacterium
CATCGCTGGAAAGTTGAGGTCCGGATTTTTCAGCATCTATATACATGGATCTGAATTTAAAAATTGTGAATGGCTTAAAATCTTTGCCTATTCTCTCTTGTCTGTAGATAATTGGTCCTTTGGAACCCATTTTTACTCGAATTGACAAATATGCCAAGAGAGGCGATAGTAAAATCAAGGAGATCAGACTTGCCAAAACATCGATGATACGTTTCACAAGTCTCTGCCAAGGTGGCATGAGGTAAGATTTTACTTCAATTAAGACAGCTCCATAAATGTGACTCATCCTTACATGACCAAGCAAAATATCATACATATCAGGAATGATATGTATAAGTAGGTCATCCTCAAAATCTGAAAGTGAATTCATTATTTTTTCAAGCGTATTGTGGTCAGACTTCTCAAGTGCAATTATGACGTCTTCTATTTTTTCCCTCTTGATGATTTCACCGATATCGTCGATTGTCCCTAATTCATTAAGGTGTTTTTTTAATTTATTGGTCTTGGTTTCTGCAACTAAAAGATAGCCTTGGAAAAAGTATCCGAGTTTTTTGGTTCTGCCGTTAATGTCTTCATAAATATCTACTGCATTTTGTCCGGTGCCAATAATTAAGGTATTGAATCCCGCCAATCCATTCTTTATTCTCCTACTTGCTCTCGTAAGCCATATCATTCGAGCTATGGTCAATGTACCAAATGTAAAAAGTAAGAGATAGAGATAATGAACCCTATCTAAAGAATCAACAAAACTATATCTGGATGCAATTCCGGTAAAATATAATATCAACACACCGAAAATTGTGAGAACTAAGGTATACCAAATAGTGGTAAGACGCGATAATCGATAAACATCTCTATAGGGATAACAACTATGAAATAGAAGCAACCAACCTGTACTAATTACCAACCCGTTTAAAGCATATTCAAAATTCAAGGCAGTAAAACTTCCATTTATATGCAATCCCCATAGCAGCCATGCTACGAGGACGGCCACAAAATCCAGGACAATATAAATAAATGAATCTATGCGATGCTTAATTTTCATTCTAGAAGTGTAAGAGTTTTATTTCATCTATTAAAACTTCCTGTTCTTCTTTATCCAAATTTGGATTGAAAACAGCTTCTACCAAAATTCTCATACTGGTATAACCTTGTTGACCAAATTGATTTAGTTCATCCTCAATGGGAACATAGACTCTATTCCACTCCTCATTGGGAAACATTACAACTTTGACAAATCTTTCTGATGTTCCTGAGGGAGCGTAGCCATAAAATCCAATACCTAATTGTACATCAGATTTATAACTCAATTCAATCATTGCCGGCGTTCCGTTTAAGGGAATATTGGCAAGTTGTATAGAATTTCCTTGTTGCAATAGAAAATTTTCCTCAGTAAGAATGGCTCTCCCACAATTGTTTCCATCATAGGCATCTCCACTATATACAGCGAGATTGGCTGAATTCTCTGTGGTATATCTAAAAGTAAAACTGGTGCCTTGTTCGAAGGTTTCAACAAAACTAAATTCTGTACCGGGATTCATTCTAACTCGAGGATTGATAGTGATAAATTCGGCATTCCCTGTATTATTTAATATTGTGTCATATCGAATGGCAAACGGATAATTGTCGGGAAAATCATCCAAACTGTATTGGCGGTAGCCAGGAAAAAATGAAAGTAGCGTAGATTCTCCACTTAAAACAGGTATTTGTGCGGGAAGGGGGAAAGCTCCTATAAAGTTCGATTCACTGTAAGCCCAAACCTCGTTGAAATTATGTTTCTCGGTACCTTCTCCGGGATTAAGTTCCATTAATAATGTATCAACCACAATATATTTCGGGCTTATATTTCCGAAGTCATCACCGCAACCCGGTACAATAAGAGCTACAATTGTTAAATAAGTTAAAATTTTAAATATATACATTTTTTGATTTTTCATTATGACAATTTTAAGCATTTCTCGTCCAGAAAAGCAGATATAAACCTAAAATTATAATTAAAACGACCAATACAGAGCCCAATTTTATCGAAAACATAAAATGTTGTTGAAAGGAAGTGATTTCCTTCTCTATATGAGGGTACAACGGAATAATATCCCTCTGAAGTTTTGATTTACTAAAGAGATGTTCGGGGTTTAGATTGACTTGATTGTCCATTAAAACCCGGTATCTTTTATATACTTTGAGCCGGATATAAAAATGAATCACTAAAAAGGCAGCGAAACAAATTGCTAAAAGTATTATTCCTTTTTCAAATCCTTCAATTTCCATTCAATATATTATAAAGCTTCGATAATTTCATTCTTCATTGTTTTAAGTGCATCCTCAAGCCCTTCGGAAAAAGTTCCACCAGCCGTAGCAAAAACCTTTTGTCCCCCACCGCCTCCACGAATATGGCTGGCGGCCTTTCTAATTATTTGCCCGGCGTCTAATTGGTGTATTTCACAAACAGTTTTGGTAATCAATAACATCAATTGTGGCTTGCTGTCTTGGATAAATCCGAAACCAATTACTGCGGGTTGAATTTGGTTCTCGATGTCATATATCAAATTTTTTAAGGTTTTACCATTATCAATATCAATAAATCTAACAAGTATATTGATTCCATTTTTAAGTTCTGTTTGATTCAGAAGTCCCTCCTTCAACCCCTGCGCTTGTTTCATTCTTAATTCATCTATTTGCTTCTCCAAAAGTTTATTGGAATCTTGAAGATTAAGCACAGCCTGTGTAATTTCTTTAGGATTTTTGAAAATGTCTCTTATTTCATTCAGCAAAGCTATTTCAGTTCTAAAATAATTCTCGGCTGTTTCTCCGGTGATACATTCTATTCTTCGAATTCCGGCCGCTACCGCCCCTTCAGATACCAATTTAAACATTCCAATGTCACCTGTAGCTTTTACATGGCAACCACCGCAAAGCTCAATGGAATAATTTTCATCGAAAGTTATCATTCTAACGGTATCACCATATTTCTCCCCAAAGAGCATCATAGCTTCTGCCTCTTTAGCCTGCTCAATGCCAATCGCTCGCGCTTCTTTTCTTTGAATGTTTTCTCTGATTTTAGCATTGACTAATTTTTCTACTCTTTCCAGCTCTTCATCCGTCACCTTTTGATAATGTGAAAAGTCGAAACGCAAATATTCTTCGTTGACCAAAGAACCTTTTTGCTGTACATGATTGCCTAAAACTTGTCGTAAAGCTGAGTGTAATAAATGCGTTGCAGAGTGGTTGTTTTCTATTCTTTTTCGACGATTTGAATCTATTTTTGCAATAACATTACCGGAAATATCATCAGGTAATTCTTCTGTGATATGAATAATTAAATTATTTTCCTTTTGTGTATCAATTACATTAATAATTTGACCATTTGGAAAGCTTAATGTGCCGGTGTCGCCCACCTGTCCTCCCGACTCGCCATAAAATGGAGTTTTATCCAAGACTATTTGATAAATTTCTTTTCCTTTGGCCATCACTGTTCGATACTTAACCACCTTTGAGTTTTCCACTTCACTTTGATCGTATCCAAGAAAATCGACAGAATTGTCAGAAAGAATTTGATTCCAGTCTCCAACTGTTTTTTGTGCGTCTTTCTTAGACCTGTTTTTCTGCACTTGTAGTGCATCTTCAAATCCCTTTTCGTCGAGGCTAATGTTATGTTCAGAAATGATTAATCTCGTCAAATCTATCGGAAAACCAAACGTGTCATATAGTTCAAAAGCTGCTTTTCCATCGAGAATAGGAGTAGAACTGCCGAGCTTGGATTCTTTTATCAAAATATCTATTCTTTTAAGGCCCTCATCGAGTGTACGAAGAAAAGATCTCTCCTCCTCTAATATGACTTTGGTTACCAAATCTTTTTGGTCGAACAAGCCCGGAAAAATATCTTTAAAATCAATGGCTAGAAGCTCTACTAATTCAAAAAGTAGAGGCTCCTTTACATCCAGAAATGAGAAATAATACCTTACAGCTCTCCTTAATATTCTGCGGATAACATAACCGGCGCCCGTGTTGTCAGGTAATTGGCCGTCCGCAATGGCGAAACTTACAGCTCTAATATGGTCGACAATTACACGAAATGCAATATCTTTTTTAGCTGTGCGATCATAGGATCCTGTATATTTTATACCGGTTTTCTTCTCGAGGAACCGGATATAAGCAGAAAAAATATCCGTATCGTAATTAGATTTTTTTCCTTGGAGAGCCATACAAAGCCTTTCGAAGCCCATTCCTGTATCAACATGGCGAGCGGGTAGAGGAACTAATTGACCGCTTTCCAATCGGTTGTATTGCATAAATACCAGATTCCAGACCTCTATCACTTGTGGATGATCTCTGTTCACTAGATCTTTTCCTGGAATTTTTAAAATTTCTTCCTCGTCCCGAAGGTCGACATGTATTTCGGAGCATGGGCCACAGGGGCCTGTGTCACCCATTTCCCAAAAGTTATCTTTTTTGTCGAAGGCAAGAATTTTATCCTCTGCTATAAATTGCTTCCATAAGTTGAATGCCTCCTCGTCTTTTCCCAAACCATCCTCTTCACTTCCGGCAAAAACGGAAACGTACAATCTTTCCTTAGGTAACATGTAAACAACCGTTAATAATTCCCATGCCCATTCTATTGCTTCCTTTTTGAAATAATCTCCAAAAGACCAATTTCCGAGCATCTCAAACATGGTATGGTGATAGCTATCAATGCCCACCTCCTCCAGATCATTATGTTTCCCTGATACCCTCAAACACTTTTGTGTATCAGCAATTCGAGGGTGGGATGGTTTCGCATTTCCCAAGAAAAAATCTTTGAAAGGAGCCATGCCTGAATTTGTAAACATTAATGTTGGATCATTCTTTCTAACAATAGGAGCAGAAGGTTCAATTCTATGATCTTTCGATATAAAAAAGTCGAAAAAAGCTTTGCGTATTTCCTTAGAAGTCATTTTGTTCATAAAAATCCGTGAATGTGTTTTAAGTTAAATCACTGATATTCAAATCAATAAGTATTAAAATTAAATATATGTTGTTAATTTGAATTAAACATTGAACGATTTGCTTGGTTTTCAATAAGTTCTCACTTACTTTTGTAATGCTTAATCACACAAATTCAAAATCCAAATACCGTACAAAGGTAATTATTTGGTTCAAGAAGAGTTCATGAAGAAAGAAAAATTTGTTTTTAACGAGAAAACACTTGAATACGAGGTCTTTAAAGCACCCATCAAGTACAGACTTTTTAAAAATCTTGGAATATTACTAATTGCCGCATGTTTGGTCATTGGTGCACAGAGTTTTTTGAATAATAATAATCTGTCGCCAAAAGAACAAATGTTGAAAAGGGAATTGGACCAGATGAAGTTTAACTATTCTGTTTTAAATGATCAGATTAATTTAATGTCAGAAGATTTGACAGAATTGCACAGAAAAGATTCTCAAATTCAGGAATTAATTTTCGGCACTAAGCCTATAGATGATTCGGAATGGCAGATGGGAGTCGGGGGTTCGGAAAGATATAAAAATATTGTAAAATATGCCAGTACAGGCGATTTGCTTGTCGGGACATTATCTAAAGCTGATCAATTAAAGCGTCAGCTTGATCTTCAAGTTGCAACACTTGAGAAACTACAGAAACTTGCTGTCAATAGAGATGACTATTTGGAATCTGTGCCGTCAATTAAACCGGTAGCTGAGACGGATGTCACCAAGGGACTTGATTTACTATCCGGATTTGGAATGCGACTTCATCCCATTCACAAAATTGTTAGGATGCATACAGGGATTGATTTCCCTGCACCTACAGGAACCGATGTGAGAGCTGCGGGTAGGGGCAAAGTTGTTAAAGTAGCATCAGAAGGATCCGGGTATGGAAGATATATAGTGATTGATCACGGTTTTGAATATAAGACATTATATGCCCATCTTGGGAAATTCAAAGTGAAAGAAGGGCAAGAGGTTTTAAAAGGTCAAGTTATCGGTACCGTGGGTAATTCAGGAACATCCACCGCACCACATTTACATTACGAGGTAAGAATCAATGACAATCCGGTCGATCCTATCGATTATTGCATGGATGGATTGACACCTGTAGAATACAAAAGACTCGTTAAGGCGGCAAGTACGCCAAATATGACATTTGACTAGTATTCATCGCAACAAATTATTATAATTATATACCTGGCGATTCCATTTTGGAATCGCTTTTTTTATTCTTTCTCTTAATAGAATCGATAATTAGAGCTAAATATGTCATTTTCAGGTATAAATGGCATTTAATTAAAGCATAAATTGAATATTTTTCTACAGATAATATAAAATTTAAACAATTTTATAGATTTTTACATTCAATAGTTGCTGTTTTTGCTTTAGGGACTAGATTTATATGGAGAATAAACCACTTGAGATTGATATTAAAGAACTAACCAAGCTGTATTACAGTATCGGTGAAGTAGCTGATATGTTTAATGTATCTAAGTCATTAGTACGATATTGGGAGACTGAGTTTCCCAGCTTAAAGCCTCATAAAAATAGCAAAGGTGACAGGAGATTCACCAAACAGAATATCGAGCAAATTAAGGAAATCTACCATTTAGTTAAAGAGAAAGGTTACACACTTGATGGCGCTAAGCAAGAGTTGAAAGCTTCAAAAAAAGTAGGGAAGGAGAAAGATCATTTGTTTTCCACTTTAATGACTCTTAAGGCCAATTTAGAAAAACTTCGCGATAGTTTACCGGAATAACCAGTCTTTAAAACAGTATTTCTAAAACACATTTCCAATCTAATTTTTACCAAAATCAATATGAGGGCGTGCCCTTCACAGACCTGATGCGATTATTAAAGCGGAGGGGATAAGTGTGGGTCTGTTCAGGTCGCTCCTCTACGGAGTTCCGTCCCCTACTTCACTGGCGCTACGTTGGTGACCGAGTCCTTCGAGCAGCTCACGCGGGGATTTCGACTTTCGAGAAAATTTTAGGTGGGAGCAGATTTTCTCGATTTTCGAGAAGAGATAAGGAAGGGAAAATGTTATTCTCGATTTCCGAGAATTGAACACCTCCGAAATTAGGTAGATAAGTCAACTCCTACTTGTAAAATATAATTTTCTCGATTTTCGAGAAATATTTTAAATACACGTGGTGGGAGAAGCTAATATTCTCGAATTCCGAGAAGGTTTTGGGTTGGGATCGGATTTTCTCGATTTCCGAGAAAGTAGTTGATTACGAAACCAAGTTGATCAGTCAATTATCAACAAGAGCAACAAATTTCTCTATTTCCGAGAAAATTTAAACCATCATTGGAGTTGAGAGCTATTTTTTCGATTTCCGAGAAATATTAAACCACCTTTTATACAAAGAGATAATATTTTCGATTTCCGAGAATTATTTGATGAGCAATCCTTAGTCATGAATTTTCTCGACTGTCGAGAATTTATATTCTGCCACCATTTGGTCGTCCCTGATGAACCCGCTCCTCTCATTTATACTTCTGAATTTATATGAATTTGGACTGATTTTATTATAAATCACGCTAAAACACTACTTTTTTTGAGTTTTTTGAAAAATAGTTGCTTTTTTTTTATGGAATTTTGGAGTTGGTGCGT
>CALCSX010000021.1 GCA_937894165.1 uncultured Saprospiraceae bacterium
TACAAAGGTACTACTGAAGCTTACATATAAACAACTCCCCTGTGTACTACAAACCAAATTTGAAAAATAATATATATTGATAATCAATATATTACAATTTGTATAGCTTGGTATTTATCCAAAATACAGGAAAAATAATTGAAAATTTATCTAAATTAATTTTCTAAAACCCAAATTCTTATGATTCTGAGCAATCTGGGTTAAGAGTTTCATTAAGGATTTAATCATTCTATATTTCTTAAAATATATCAATTTTTTAGAATAAAGTAACTATAATACTTTTTTGAACCATTAAGGCATTGAGGGCATTAAGAGTTTCATTAAGGTTTTTTACTTTTTATTATTGAAGGCTTATAATTTGTCCTATCCTTTTTTTCTTACTCCTTAAGATTTTAATCTTCTGCATTATTCATCTGGCAATGTGCGAAAGTAGTCGTTGACAAGTGGCTTAAAGGATTTGATAATATTATCAGTAAAAAAATTAATTAAAAGTCCTTGTGGTTTCTGCAATAATTTCATGTATGTTAATAATTGTGCTTCATGGACAGGAAGAATGTTCTCAATTGCTTTTAATTCTACCACTATTAAATCATCTACCAATAAATCTATCCTTAAATCAACCTCCATACTAATTTCGTCATAGAAAACCGGCACTTTAATATGATTTAAAACATAATGACCTTGTTTAGTCAATTCATATTTTAAGCATTTTTGATATACACTTTCTAATATTCCCGGACCTAAATGTTTATGAACTTTAATTGCGCAACCAACAATTTCATAGGATAATTTCGTTATTTCCTTTTTTGTCATTTAAATCTGATTTTAACAAATCTAATGAAAACTGTTATTAAGTTATTTGATTTATTGCCTTCAATTTATTTTAATGGTGTAATACTTAATACCTTTAACTATATTTCCTTATGGTTCAATCCTTAATGCCCTTAACTAATCTTGATTCATTAATGGTCCACCCCTTAATGTCCTTAATCTATCTTAACTCCTTAATGGTTCAACCCTTAATGTCCTTAATCAATCTTAACATCTTAATGATCCACCCCTTAATGCCCTTAATAAACCTTAACTCCTTAATGGTTCAACCTTTAAAACGACTAATCATCTCGAAACATTAATGGTTCAACTAAATAAGAACCAACAACTCAGGCACCCCCTTAATCCTCCCCACGATCATCGCATTCTGATTATATTTCTCCCCCAGCTCCTTGGCTGTCTCGAAAGGAATGCCTAAAACGAGAAAACTTTCCTCCTGTGGCCATTTGGAATTAAACTTCCCCTCTCCTTTTCCCTGGTAATATACAAATCGTTTAATATCTCTCTCCAGACGTCTGTTCAGCTCAATATTTTCTTTGGTAGACAATAAATTGGACTTAGGATTCCAGGCTGTGATAAAACACCAATCCTCCACCTCATATTTTTCCAATAATCTATCCAGATCAGTATTATGCTCACCCAGACGAAGCACTAAATTCTGGGATGGAATCTTATAATCTGTTTCGCAATAAGCGATAAGCAATTGACTTGACAGCATAAATTAAATTTCTAAATATCCATAAAATAAGCACAGGTTGAAAAACCTAAAGTAAAATATACTCCAAATTTATAAATATTTTATGGTATTACTAATATTAGCTGTTAACTTAGCTTTTAAATAATATTATAACTTATGACTGGCAGACTATTATTCATCACCATTTTCCTTTCCTCCCTTTTCCCTAATCTAATCTTTGCACAGAAAGTGAATGTTTGCTCCGGTAAAATCAAACGCCATGCAAACTTCTCCTCAGACCATGTTCAGAAACGAAATGTAGATGTGTGGTTGCCGGAGGGCTATAGCAAGAAAAATAAATATGCAGTAATATATATGCATGATGGGCAGATGCTTTTCGATTCTACAGACACCTGGAACAAACAAGAATGGAAGGTTGATGAAACGATTTCAAAATTAATGGGGGAGAATAAAATTCAGGATGTAATCATCGTTGGCATATGGAATATCCGTCAGTTGCGGCATGCGGAGTATTTCCCGGAGCAAGTTTTTCGCAACATTCAAAGCAAAGCTGAGCAGGGCGGCGAGAAAGCACACTTATATTCTAATGCACTTTCATTATTTCAGGAAGAAATCCTTTCTGATGAATACTTAAAATTTATTGTCGAAGAATTAAAACCCTTTATCGATAGGAAATACTCGACCAAAAAAGAAGCCAATAGCACCTTTATGGCAGGCTCCAGCATGGGCGGGCTGATTTCCTTGTATGCGCTGTGCAAATATCCGCAGATCTTCGGAGGAGTCGCTTGTCTTTCCACGCATTGGCCCGGTGTGCTCGTCAGTGAAGAGGACATTGTCGCGAATGAAATAATCAATTACTTCGATCAACAACTTCCTAGTCCCGGGACTCACAAGATTTATATGGACATCGGCACAATGACCTTAGACAGCGTCTATGAGCCTTATCAAGTCAAAATCAATCGTGTGATGGAGAAGCGAGGCTATGATAATTCTACGTGGATTTCTAAAATTTTTGAAGGCGCCGAGCATTCGGAGAGGTCGTGGGGGGCTCGACTGGATGAGCCGATGGTGTTTTTGTTGGGGAGGTGACACTAAAAAAAATTAATATAAACTGTTGGCAATTACAAATTGTGTAATTAATAAATATAAATATGCCAAATAATAAGGATAACTTATCAATAATTCGCTCTTCTTCAGCAGAATACCTAACCTTTATTGCAGCCACGGGAGAAGGTGGTGTTGAAGCTATTTATGCTGATGAGAATATTTGGTTAACGCAAAAAATGATGGGAACGCTTTATAATGTAAATGTTAGAACCATTAACGAACATCTTCAAAAGATATTTAAAGACATCGAATTAGAAGAAAATTCAGTTATCCGGAAATTCCGGATAACTGCTACTGATGGTAAAAACTATAATACGCAGCACTACAATCTTTCCGCAATCATTGCTGTTGGTTACAAAGTAAATTCAGAACGAGCAGTACAATTCAGAAAATGGGCTACACAAATTGTACAAGAGTTCACCATCAAAGGTTTTGCCATGGATGATGAACGCCTTAAAAATGACGGAACCATTCTGGGTAAAAAATACTTTGAAGAACAGTTACAACGGATAAGGGAAATCCGTTTGAGCGAACGCAAATTTTATCAAAAAATAACCGATATTTACAGTACAGCCATAGATTATGATCTTACTGCTAATGCAACCAAACGATTCTTTGCAACCGTTCAAAACAAATTGCATTGGGCAATACACGGACAAACAGCAGCTGAAATAATTGCAAATAGAGCTAATCATCAATCTGAAAATATGGGATTAAGTACTTGGAAAGATGCTCCAAAAGGCAAAATTCAAAAGTTTGATGTTAGTGTAGCTAAAAATTATTTGACTGAAAACGAAATGCAACAGCTTCAAAGATTGGTTTCCGCATATTTAGATATTGCAGAAGATATGGCTATTAGACAAATTCCTATGACAATGGAAGATTGGGAAATTCGCCTGAATAAATTTATTGATGCGACTGATAGACAAATTTTACAAAACTCCGGAAAAGTTACTGCCGAAATAGCCAAAGCACACGCAGAAAGTGAGTTCGAAAAATACAGAATTATTCAGGATCGATTATTTGAAAGTGATTTTGATAAAATCATCAAAAATCAACTTCCTCCTAAAAAAGATTAAGATATACCCAATTTAGTAAAGGTAAAATACAATCAAACAGGGAAAAATCAAAACTACCAACGCTTTTGGAATGCGAGGAGTGCAGGAGAATGAATACTAAGGTAGTACTGTGGACATTTAAAATTAAAAATCAAACTTTTATTTTGTAATATCAAAATATTCCAGTATCTTACTACTGTGCTTTGTGACAAGTGAGGTTTTATTTATAGTAAATTTGAGGAAAATCCTGAAAAAGGATCAATTTCTATTTCAGACCATTTAACTTATTGGTGTACTATCTTGATCCACGCACTATTTAAATAAGGATGGCAAGACAAAAAATATATTGCATTAGTTGAAAATTAATTTAACAGGAGTAAAATGATTGAGTACGTTTATACATTTAATCAATTAAAAGAAGTTAAAAATTTATTGGAACTTGGAAAACATGTAATCATGGATGTCCAAACTGCCGGCTATATTATTAATTATTATCTGTCAGATAAGCAATTCCAAAGTTTTGTTGAAAAGGGAACCATAGGATTAGAAAATTCAAAATTCGCACCTCTTACTTATAACCAAAGAGTAAAAGATTATTTTACAAATGAATTGATCCAACAAAGTAATCGCAATATAAATTTACAAGCAGCAAGAGAGTTAGTTAAAAACTGTGAAACATATGCCCAGCATTATGACTTTAAAATCGATGATCCACCTTCAAAGATTTTTATACAGCGTACACCCACTAAACTTGATTTTGACATATCAAAAAATATACTTGTAAACTTATTAAAAAACATTGGAAGCGATACTCCACTGAACATAAATGGAATTACAATGATTGGAGTCCACAAGGAAAATTCTATAAATTTTAAAATTGAAAAAAAATTCAATAAAGCAATAATGGGTTTTGAATTTGGATAAAGAAATTTACAAACACGAAATCCCGGAACTAATATTCAAGATCAATATAATAAATCAATAACATGGAAAAAGAGATAAGGGAAGTTTATAAATCCAATCAATTAACCCAGATCTTAACCTTACTAGATAAAGGAGAAGAAGTTTGGATGGATGTAGAGACAGCAAGTTATTTATTTAAAACTCAAATGTCTCAGCAACAAATTTATCGATTTGTTGAAAACGGATCAACTCTTTTGAAAGATTCCGAATTTATACCCATTTCTTATGATCAGAGAGTTAAGGATTTTTTCACTTCTCAACTTCTAATCCAAAGCACCCGAAGTGTGGATCTAGAATATGCACGAACAATAGTTGACCTTTGTGAAAGTTTTATTCAACAGTACGAATTTAATATTGATGATCCTAAGTCTACTATTGCTATAACTACTACTACTTCTGAAGAAGATTTTAAAATGGCAAAGAATACACTACTTGAGATTTTGAGAAACTTTGCAAGCGGTGATCCGGAGAACATGGTGGGTGTAAATATTTTAGTAAGGCAGAATGGCCAAATAATGAATGTAGAAATTATTAATTTAAGTGATGATATCGGGATTCAAATTAGCTTTTAAAAGACCCTCTTTTCTATATATCTAAGCTATTTAACCAAATTAAATTTTCTCCCTAAATTTATTGAGAAATACCAAATTTGATTAATTAAGGGTAAGACATTAAAAAGTTTGATTAGTTATATCAATTGTCACCATCTATCCAAAATTAATTGAAAATATTTTAATTTATATTTTTAAATTATATTTCTTCGGAGGTGTTAACTTTACACCTTTTTTTAAAGAAAGTCAATGTTTATGCGGGTTAAGGGTGTAAAGTGCTTTACACTTTCAGGTGTACAAATTGGACAGTATCTATTTTTCCTTTACACTAAACATATATTGAAATAATTTTGTATATTTGTATTCAGTTATAAAGGCTCTCGCAATAAAACGACATTAATTTAACATCCGTTTTTGAAGCAAACCTGAGAGCCTTGCTGGATAAAACAGGGTTTTTTAATTTCAATATGATACAACTCAGACCATACCAAAAAAAGCTATGCACCGGAATAGCAACATCCATTCACAGCGGAAATAAACGTGTAATCGGACAACTACCAACGGGCGGAGGGAAAACGGTTTGCTTCTCATACATCGTTAACAGTTTTTTGAAAAAATCACCTGAAAAAAGGGTGATGATATTGGTGCATCGGGAAGAACTTAGAACACAGGCTAAAAACAGCCTGAAAAACTTCTTTAACATCGAAGCCCACGAAATTAAAGCGGGTGACCGATATATCCCAAATGCTAACGTTTATGTTGGATTGATCCAGACCGTTAGAAATAGGGTACATCTAATTCCGGTAATAGA
>CALCSX010000022.1 GCA_937894165.1 uncultured Saprospiraceae bacterium
CGGCCACTTCTCTTTGTCCCAGCTCAGCTCGCCCATTCTGCCATCTTCCAACTCCGGACCAAACCAGTACAAATCCAAAATAATGGCATCTGTGGGATATCCGGCTGCGAGGGATTGCTCTAAAATCTGCTCAGCTTCGGCCTGACTACGGTAGCCAAATCGGGATTGTAAATTGCCAAATGCCCAGAGAGGGGGAAGTGGTTGTCGACCGGAAATCAGGGTCAAAAGTCGGCTCAGTTCTTTGTGATCCTGACCGGAAATGAAGTAAAAAGTTTGATTGCCACCCACAGCTCTATAAGTCATTCTGTTTTCTACGGTCTTACCGATGTCAAAATAGGATTTGGCAGGATTATCGAAGAAAAGCATGTATTTTTCAGAGGATAAGAGGTGGGGAAGGTTGAAATTGAGAGTTGCCTCGCCCCATCCGTAGGCATAGCGGGGCATATTATAACACAAAAAAGCGTGGCCTCGTCTATTCAGTGGGAGTGCCCGACTTCCTGTGCCGTAAATCGATTCGTTGTCTTTCAAGGAAAAGTGGTAGCTAAGGGTATCAGAATTTCTATTTACGGCTTCCGTTACCTGCGTTTTGATCCTGCCTTCATTATCCAGAAAAGTGATGGAAAATTCCTGAAGGTTGATGACGACTGAGGTTCTTTGAGTTGAGATGGTGATAATGCTATCTGTCTCAACGATTGAAAAATTTACTTTTCTGTCGTCGACCGGCGCGATGGTTTGTCCGGCGGAAGTCAGGCTGTCTGAGAAGCTCACCTTTATTATTTCTTCGGACCAAGCGGAAAATTTGTAGGTTTGATCGCCGTGATTATAGGTGTATTCGTCTGTAGTTATTGCCAATTCCTGCGTGTTGCGACAGGCTTGAATGAGAAAAATGAGTGAGAGCAGCGTGATAAGTCTTGCAAGTTGCATATTGTGTGGTTTGAGCGCTTTAAAATACTTCAAATCTTGGTAGAATACAAGGGGGGTGGAAAAAATAGATTTATAAGTGTCAAAAAATAATTAAGTAGTTACCTTATCTTTTAAAGATTGGCGATTATAAAGATAGGCAATTTGAGATGAACTCCCTATGGAGGTCGGGCGACTTATGGGTTATTGATATTTTACACCTACGGAGTAATCAACTTAACACGATTTTAAAGTAATAAATAAAATTTAATTTTTATATGGATTCAGGATTTCGCAGAAGGGATGCCGGTGGCATTTATTGAGCGGCTCACAGATTACACAGATTTACCGCAGTTTTATTTAGGTGGGTTTCGAGAATGCCGATTTAATATATTAGGTGGCACTTAGATTTCTCCTTTGAAAAAGATTATTGAAAGATGGGAAGCATTAAGAATTTAAGTGGTATTAAAGGTGCATTAAAGCCCTTTAAGGAGTTTAATTTTATAAATTATTTTATTTGCAAGGAAAATGATATACTAAGCCCCGAAGGGGAGTAATAACATAGAGGTGGGTGAAGCCCACCGTTTCAATATAGTGAGAAACCAGCCCTGAATCGGCGAAATAATACCCTGAACATAGCTTTCAGTATTTCTTTCAATTTAAATTATGGCTAACAGATTGCGACAAATTATCATAGAAAATGAATTAATACCACTTTCGACCTCAGCATTTGTCGAACACATCAATTCAAAAAGACGATACCCGCACCAAGGTTATTTCACCCTTTCAGGTAGGGTGTCCAATTTGTTGTTCCTAAAATCATGCTGATTTTTTTA
>CALCSX010000023.1 GCA_937894165.1 uncultured Saprospiraceae bacterium
ACAACGAAATAGATATCGAAGACACGGAGGAACCAAATGAAATCATAGAGCGTTTCATGTACTATGCTTTCGGAATGCAGTGGGAAGGTGCGTGGATGTACGATGAGCCAGTGGATGCTGAAGAGAATAGATACAGGTATAACGGAAAAGAGTACTCCAAAGGGAGTAGGCTTTCGGATTATGGATTTAGATATTATTCGAGTGATATAGGGAGATGGAATGCGGTTGATCCGCTGGCAGATGAATTCCCAGGCTGGTCACCATACAGTTATACCTTTAATAACCCGATACGATTCATCGACCCCGACGGTCGTGCTCCGGAAGATATAATTATAAAAGGTGCGAATAACTCTAGTATAACTATTGTAACAGATTTAGTTGATATTAGTGTTGATGGAAGTTCTTTAGTCGGGGACTTAGGGGGTAATTATACTTTACAAGGAACTGATGTTACAATTGCAGCACTTGATATTGTAGGAATCGTTGATCCCACCGGGGTCGCTGATGTAGCAGCTGCAACTTTAGAAGCACAACAAGGTAATTATGGAAGTGCCATTTTAAGTGGTTTTGGAGTTATCCCTTATGTTGGGGATATTGCTAAAGTTGGAAAAGTTGGCAAGCATACTAAGACTATCCAAAAGGCAATTAGTGAAACAAAGGCTGGAAAGGGCAATATTACAAGCAATACAGTCCTTACGGAATCTCAAGCATTAGATGCTGGAGTTCAATTTGTTGGAGGAAATGCAAAAGAAATTGGAAAGAGTGGCTCAGGAGTTTATAGGAGTCAAACAAAAAATGCAGATGGTACGATTAATCAATTTCGTATGGATAATAATTCAATACAAGGTAAACACGATCCTAATGTTCCTCATGTTCATTTGGAAATAATAAGTCCCAACAATAAACCTAAAGTAAATAACCACATACCAATAAAGAAAAATTGATGTTTGAGATAAAGCTAAATACAATAGGTAAGATTATCAAAGGAGATAATCCAGATTGGTATCTTCAAATTAAAGATGACAAAGAAGATACGGGTGGGTATTACATTTTTCAGTTTAAAAATAAAAACGGGAATAATGGACTAGGAGAAGCTTTTGATGATTGGCTAGAAAATTTTCAAGATGTAGAATCGTACTTCAATTCATCTGAATGGGAGGTTGAGTGGCAAAATTAATAGAATAAAAACCCGGCAAGTTCCGGGTTTTTGCATTTACAGAGCCGCCACATTTTTCTGAAAGAAGTCTTTAAATTTCTTTTTGGTCAGGAAGGTGTCAATCATTTTAAAGACCATATTTTTTTCTTCGGGTTCGAGTTCAGAGATGAGTTTTACCTGTTCCATCAGGCTTTTATCTTCAATGGTTACTTCATCGGGGATGTTGCCATCAAAGTTGACCAGCTCGTCAATGGTCATCCCGAAATATCTGGCGATTTTGTTCACGGCATCCAAAGACAGATCCCTGTCGCCAGCCTCTACCCTTGAATAATTGGAGCGGTGCATATTGACCAGTTCGGCAATCTGCTGTTGTGTCAGTCCTTTTTCTTCCCGGATGCTCTTTATAGTCTTACCAATGTGCTTCATGGCTGTTTTTTTCTTACAAAGTTATCAAAAACGCACTAATAGCGCCAGTATGATATAAAATGATACACCTAATGTTGTCTAAATGATACTTTTTTGATACTTTTGCTTTGTATCAAAAAAACACACATAAATTTTGACTATTATGGAGATACAGGAAATCAAGAGCCAGCTGACCATTTCGGAAGTAATCAAGCATTACGGACTGAAAGCAGACAAGCAGAACCGTTTAAAATGTCCCTTCCACGATGATAAGACCCCGAGCCTGCAGCTGTACTACAAAACGCAAACGGCTTTTTGCTTCTCTACCAACTGCAGCACCCACGGCAAAGCCATTGATGTGATAGATTTTATAATGTACTACGAGAAATGCACCAAACACGAAGCAATCAAGAAAGCCGAGCAGATCATCAACCCAACAACCAATACCATAGCCCCGGTAAAAAATAATACCAACGATAGAGTAATGTTTTTGGAACGGATGTTTACCTATTTCAAAAATGCGGTGCATAACAGCAAGCCGGCCCGGGAATATCTGCAAAGCAGATGTATCGAGTTCCGGAATATGGAAGTGGGCTATAATGCAGGGCAGTTCCACCACGGTACAAGGAAAGATGAAACGCTCATCAGCGACTGTTTAAAATACGGATTACTACTCGATCTGGGACTGAAAGCAAGAACAGGCGACACGGCTTACAAAGTTTTTGGCAAATGGTGTATTGTTTTTGCGATGCGAAATAAACAAAACCAAATCGTCAGCCTGTATTTTAGAAGCACCTTAGCGGGCAAAGATGCTTCGACAAACTCAGCTCGAGTGAACAGGCATTTTTACCTGCGAGATAGACAAGGATTATATCCGCATTACCCACCTGCAAGCACAAAGAAACTCATCCTAACCGAAAGTATTATTGACTGCGTGACACTTCTGCAGCAGCCCGAATTAGCTAGTAAATATAATCTGTTGGCCTTGTATGGCACAAACGGATTTACCGAAGAACACACCGAGGCGGTGAGCCAATTAAAAGAATTGGAGGAGATAATATTTTTCTTAAATGGCGATGAGCCGGGAAATAAAGCAGTAGCCAAATATGCACCGATGCTAAAAGCGGAATATCTCAACTCTCGTACTGAACGAAGTCGAAGTATAAAAATAACGAGCGTAGAAGTTCCACAGAATGAAGATGTGAACAGTCTTTTGCAAAGCCATAGCCCCGAAATCTTAACCCATTTAATAGAAACAAGAAAGGAGGTAGATTTTTTATTTTCATCTGAAGTCGAGAGGCTCGACACCCAATTATTTTCAACTGAAGATAATAGTATTGAAGTTCCAAATAATCAAGAAAATCAAATCAATCAGATAAATCAGGGTTTAGACAGTAACAATCCCTACAACTTAAAATACCAGGGCAACGAAGCCAGGTACCAAATCAAAGGCTTTAGAATAGAGCAACTGGACAGCTTAAAAATCACACTTCAAATTACCATCCAATGCGATGTACTGAGCGGAGCCGAAGTAAACACAATTACTTTAAAGTTAGACCTGTACGAATACAAGCAAGTCGAAAACACCTGTAAAATAGTAGCGGAGAAGTTGGGTTTAGAAAAGGATAAAGTAGAAGTCGATTTAATGCAACTGACCAGCCTTTTAGAACATTACAGGGAGCGGCAAATCCATCAAGCCAAAGGCAGACAGGAAAGCAAAATACAAGTTCCCGCAGCCACAGCGACCAAGTGTATTGAGTTTTTAAAGACAGAAAAACTAATCCAAAGAATAAACGAACTCATAGGTAAAGCAGGAATAATAGGCGAAGAAACCAACCGTATTTTATTGTTCGTGATAGCCAGTTCTTACAAGATGAATGACACTTTACACGGCTTGATACAAGGCAGTAGCGGAAGCGGAAAAACAAAACTGCTGAAAGTGATCAGTTACCTGATGCCCGATGAAGATGTAAAAAGATATACCCGGGTTACCGACAATAGTTTTTATAACCAAGACGAATATTTTTTTGTGAACAAACTGATATGCTTCGAGGATCTGGACGGACTGAAAGAAGATGCACAGCTGGCCGTCAGAGAATTACAGAGCAACGATATTTTAAGAACCAGTACAAGCGTAAAAGACCCAAGCGGGAAAATAGGGGGCGCAGAACGAACCGTAAGAGGACCGATAGCCAGTTTAGCCTGTACGACCAAAGGCGAAGTTTATGAAGACAATGTAAGCCGTTCATTTTTGATTGCAGTCGATGAAAGCAAGGAACAAACCCAAAGAATTATCAATTATCAAAATGATATAAGTGCAGGACTTATTGACAAGGAAGAACAAAAACGGGTGGCGACCTTCGCCCAGAACTGTATGCGAATGCTCAAACATTACGAAGTGGTAAATCCGTATGCCAACAAAATCAAACTACCCGATCAAGCCCATAAAATAAGGCGTTTAAACGAGCTGTACCAAAGCTTTGTAAAACAAATAACGCTTCTCAACCAATACCAAAGAAAACAGGACAAGCTGGGGCGGTTGATCACCGAGAAAGAAGATTTACAAACGGCTTGCGAAATATTATTTGAAAGTATCCTTTTAAAAGTGGACGAACTGGACGGCAGTTTAAGACAGTTTTTTGAGCGGTTGAAAAGCCAATTGAAAGACAAAGAACAAGATTTTACCCAACGAGAAATCCGCCAAGGGTTGAACATCAGCAAAGCCCAGTGCAGTCGTTTTTTTAACCACCTGCAGGAAATGGAATACATCACCAGTAAATACTCAGGCAATCAAAGAAAAGTATGTTACAAGGTGGATTATTGGGACAATTACGCCAAAGTAAGAGCCACCATAAAAGATAATTTACTCAATCAAATAAACGAACTATAAAAGGGAATGGAACAATCCGGAACAATTATGGAACAATCTTTTTAAGGTTAAATCATTAATAATTAACCATTTGCAATTAATCATTGCCTTATTGTTCCCGTTCCAAAAAGTGTGTATATATGGGCAGACCAAGTGACATCGTAGTCGTCAATGAAGATTACAGAAAGTTAGCCGAAAGCTTTTACCAATATCAAAAAAGATTAGGCTACACCCCAAGAAGCAACAAAGCAAGGTTTAATTCTTTGAATGAATTTTTACATTGGTTGGAGTGCCGGGGACTTTTAGAAATCAAAGCAATACAAACCTATCAAATCCAAGACTATTACAGCTACATCAGCGAGCGACCCAGTAAAAAAGACGGTGGAGCATTGAGCGGGAAGACGACGCACAGCCATATGCGGATCATCCGGGATCTTTTTGAAATGCTCCTTCAGGATCAAGAAATAAAAATCAATCCTACCGGTACATTAAAGTTCCAATATCCCAAAACAAGCCAAGAAAGAAATGTAGCTACGCAGGCAGAAATCAAACAGTTGTATGAAGCCACCCAAACCGCCCAGGAACGAGCCATTTTAAGCCTTGCTTATGGTTGTGGCTTGAGAGTGGCAGAACTCACCAACTGCAATATTGAAGACATTAGACTACGGGAAAAAATCATCATTGTACCTCAGGGAAAAGGCAATAAAAGGCGTGTAGTTCCAATGAGTAACGGAGTAGTGAAAGACTTATCCAACTACTATTACAACGAAAGAGAAGCATTAACCAAAGGCAGAGATTATAAGCCGGGACTAACTGCGTTTATGTTACACTCACGAGGTGGCAGAATGCAAAAAGGAACCTACAACAAGATTTTAAAACTGCTCATAGACAGAACCCAAAACGGGGAACTGAAAGAAAAACAAATCACCATACACAATTTACGGCACTCCATAGCTACACACCTTTTAGAGCAAGGTATACCGGTAGAACAAGTGCGGATTTTTTTAGGACACTCACAGCTTGAAACGACCCAAATCTATACTCACATAAGCCAAAGGCAATTAGAAAATTTAATCACTTAATTTTTTTCTTTCAACTGAAAACCTTGAAAAGATATGAATTTACGGACCTATTTAGAACAGCAATACAGCAAAACAAGTATAGGCGGTTATGAAAATATGATTAAGCGTTTTTTGTTGGTATTAGGAGACAAAGCGGAAACGGCAACTTACACAGATGTTTTGGATTATATCGGACTTTTAAGAGAACAAAATTTACACCCCAAATCTTTACGGAATAATCTTTTTGCCATCAAAATCTATTATCGTTTTTTGGTAGCTACAGAAAAACGAAATGACCATCCTTGCCAGTATCTGAACCTGAAAGACCAGATAAATCGAAGCATACAAGTTGAAAGCCTTTACCCTAAAGAAACATTAGAAAACCTTTATGAAACCTGGCAAAGCAAGAACAAAGTCAATCAGATAAGAGATAAAATAATTATTAGTTTATTGGTGTATCAAGCCTTAACCGTTTTAGAAATATCACAAATCAACACAAGCGATATCAACCTTGAAAATGGCACCATCTACATCAAAGCGAACGTAAAGAATAAACAACGGACCTTAAGCCTGAAACCCAAGCAAATACTACTTTTCCATAACTATTTAAAGAACGAATACAAGCAGTACAGAAACCGACAAAAGCCAAGTAAACGAGTAGATTATTTTTTGTTGAGTGAAGAAGGTTTACAGCTTTGGAGCGGTGGCATCAACCGAATGATCAACCGAGACAAAGACAAGCAAGAAAAGTTAATCCCACTCAAAATAAGACAATCTGTAATTGCTCATTTAGTCAAGGAAAACAACGACATCCGAATAGTACAGGAGTTTGCAGGACACCGCAGAACATCAGCTACAGAAGCTTACAAACAAACAGGATTAGAAGAACTAAAATCAGCCATTGAAAAATTACATCCACTCCAGTAACGAAAAAAAGCGATGCCCTGAGCTCGCCGAAGGGAAGCGGTAAAAAATAAATCTTTTTCTTTTGCATCCTGTGATTTAATGACCCACCCGGCCAAGCGCTCAGACACGGCTTGGTCAGTGCCAACTCCACAAAAGCCCAACGCTCCCACTGCCCCCAGCGGTGTTGCAGGCCATTTTTTATGTCACGATTTTTGTACCCGCCGCACTTACAGCACATTGTTTTTTCAGTTGAAATAAATTGATTTTTAAGCGGACAACAGAAAAAACAAAGAGCTGCCCCACCCACACCAAACAAAAAATCCCGCCATAAAAAAATGCCTGAAGCTAAGTTACATAATGTGATCTTATAGTACTTTTTCTCCCACGCTTATGCGAGCATCCCAACGCCAAAAAGTCCTATAAGCACATTATGTAAAATAGCCAACACCACAGGCAAAAACGGTAAAAAAGCCCCAAAGCCGCTTCGCTTTTTTGCCGTTCTTGCAGCCGTGCCTTTTAGCCCACGCTACCCACCCAAAAGAGGTACAGGATGCAAAAGAAAAAGATTTATTTTTTGAGTTTATAGTGCCACTTCCTGCGGTCAGACAATGGCAGAGCCTGCGGCAGCAAGGAGTGGCAAAGCCACAGTTTATAGATGGGGCAATCTTCCAATGCCCCAAACCCCTTTGGATGCTAGATTTTTTAGGATGAAGCTGCTCGAAGCCACCGCACAAACCAAAGCTTCATCCTAAAAAATCGAGCTAACCCTTTTTTTCTTTCATTTGAAACCCTGAAAGAACTGAAACCTTGCCTGACAAATCCCTGCGGGGCTTCTTCAATTGAAAATAAAAAAGTTGTATATCTTTGCACTCAATGGGTTGCATCAAATTGGACATATTGGAAAAGTCGTTTGTACCGATGAAAGTCGTGTACAGAAATTTTGGTGTGGAGCAAAATAACGCACAGAGGTTTTTAAGGGTTGACCCCTTAGCTGAAATATACACTGGCTGGTCAGGATTTGCATATGTTGGAAATAATCCAATTTCCTATATTGACCCAAATGGACTATATAGAACTGAAAAGCAAGCTAATAGAATGAAGAAACGAGCTGATAGAGATGGATATGATACGGGAGATGTATATAAATCAGGAGATGAATATGGTTTTTCAAAAGGAGACGGAACGCATTCATTTAAGAAAAAACACTTTGGTTTAAAAGGAATAATGGGGGAGATTTGGGACTTAATGCAAGAAGGAGATAATTATCTCAGACAAAGTCATACTAAATCCAATCACTATTTTAAAATATCAGGTGAAGCAACTTTTGGAATACAAGCAGGAATAGGTATTGAAGTAAATAAATCTAAATTTAAAGCAGATATTAATGTCGCTTCAATTAAACTTGCTCATATTAAAGGCCAACAGGTTGGAAGTGATACAAAACCATTTAAATTAGACTCAAGGATAGGTAATAGTGATGGTGTTTTTTCAATAACCCAAGGATTATCTGTACCACTATTAGGATTTGAAAATTCATTTGATACCAGAGGATATGGTCATATATCAGGAACAAATCTTCAACAATATAGTGCGGGTCCTTTTAAAGTAACTAATCAAGGTGAAAAAGCAATCAGACTTGGCTTTGGAGCAGCACTTTTCCTAGGCGTGAATGGTTATGTAGAATTTGGAACAAAATCAAAATAAAAATGGTAATAATTTTTTCAGATTTTTGTGAAAAATGTAAACGTAGAAGGAATTTTTCTCAATACGATACTAAAAATCTATGTAGTAAAATTCATTTGTTTGGATTTTCGTTTTTTGGAGGAATTAAATTCTATACTTATAGAGAAGTTTTGGTTTTTTTTGGAATTAAAAAACAGGCTTGTGTAGGAGAATGCGCAGATTGCAGTACTGTTTATATAAAATGTCCTTATTGTAAGGAAATAATAGAAAAGGACATTGCACTTAATGAGAAATGTCCATTTTGCCATAAATACTTTTATATATGTGTGTGATTTAATTTAGTTTGAGAGCAGTGAATGTTTGGAGTGGTCAATAAATTAAAATATTTGCTTATTACGACCTTTAGAAGAAAATTTGAGGTCTTTCAAAACAAGGTCTATTAGAGAGCATTTATAGGAGGGTAATGCATATGTTGTAATTTAGACCTGGAGGAGTTGAATTTTCTGGCAATAGAAATAATCCGCGATACTAAAACTCAGATTGGCGAATTGGTGGTGGTCAAAATTATAATCAATTAGGATTTAATGTCGCCACAGGTTTAGATTTTGGATTGTACTGGTCAAGAACAAATACAAAACTCTTAAAATAGGAAAATGGACAAGAAGCTCTTAATCCCTTTTGGATATTTACTATTAATGGCTGTTGTTATTGTTATAGTCCTCACTGAAGACAAATGTACTAACAATTATTATTGCTCGGATTTAGAGACATTTAAAAAAGAGGAATTTGCCGGAGGTTTTGAGCACAAATTTTATGATTCTCTAAACCATAATGTTAGAACTATTATCTTTCATGATGGTAAAGACTTATTTTTAAGTAGAGATACATCCTCATTCTTCGATTATTTGGAATCTGGTGATTTCATAAAGAAAAAAAAGGGTACAGATACAGTCACCGTTCAAAGGAAAGATAGAATTTCTTATTTTAAAATATATTTTGGATGTTCACCGTGATTAATGGCTATTAGAAATTAAGTTACAGAAATTCACTCCTAACATATTTCAGTATTTTAACTAACAATTTAAATGTGAATTATTGTATGAATTTCAGCAAGCCCTGAGGCAACGTCATGGTCGTCTTCGAAGACAAAGATGACGACAACGAAATAGATATCGAAGACACGGAGGAACCAAATGAAATCATAGAGCGTTTTATGTACTATGCTTTCGGAATGCAGTGGAAAGGTGCGTGGATGTACGATGAGCCTGTGGATTCAGAAGAGAATAGATACAGGTATAATGGCAAGGAGTGTTAACCCGAATTACCAATAATAATTGGAATGTTACAAAGTATTATTTTGAGATTTTGGCAAAAACGAGGCACAAAACGGATACATAGCATTCGCTATTGAGAGTATTTGTAACGATGTAGTTGGCAAAATCTCTAATAAGAATTGTGATAATTTCAATTTTTATTGGTATTGAATACATCAGAAAATCTATTACAGTCGGAAATTAATCAAAATAAGTCGCTACGCTAAATTCCACAACCCAAAACCCACAACTCAGAACCCATAACTCTCAACCCAGAACCCATAACCCTTCCTCTAACCCACCACCGTCTTCATCTGCGAGCTCACCAACACCTTCTCCCCGCACTTGATTACCGCATGCACCAAAGTCACTCCCATAAACTCTTGAATAATATCCACCTCCGTCCTTATTTCCTGCCCCACTTCCGGCAAGGCAAGTACTTTCACATTTTTCACAGAGCCGATATAGCCTTCCGGTGCCTGCATATTTTTCAAATAAAAACTGTAATTAGTATGCAGGGCCATGCTCTGCGCCATGTTCTCAATCAAACCCGATTCATTGAACCGACCCTCCTCAACAAACAAATTATCTGCCTCCACTTTATACCCCGTCACTATCCGGAAATCAGAATACTCATACAAATAATCCACCATAGCAAACGGATTCTTTTGCGGTAACAATACCCTGACCTTTTCCTTGCCTAATATTTTCTCCATATTTGTAATAATAGCATCTAAGATAAAAAGTTTTCAGTTTTCATCCTTTTAAAGTGCATAAACCAACACATATTCATCATTTTGCCGATATTTTAGCCGCTTTTCCTGCCCCTCAAAGGCCACAATCACCTCATTTTCCGTCTCGTCAATACGAATTACAGTCACCTCATTTTTCAAATCGCTAATCCTCCCTCTTTTGTACTTATAATATGCCTCTTTCGCCGCCCACACCAGATAAAGTTCGCTATCGGTATAATTCAAGTCTCGCTCCCACAAATTGACAAAATAATCCCTCCCCGCCATCAAGTTTTTTTTATAAGGCTGAATATCAATACCCCCCACGCCCTCGCTCAACAGCACCGCATACCATCCCCGAAAATGAGAGATGGAAATCCAATTGTATCGCTCATTCTCAAGGCATGGCGCGCCGGATTCTTCATAAAAAACTTCTGATAGTATGCCCTCAGCCCTCAGTTTCTGCCGCACTTCCTCACGCTCTACATCCCGCCGTGTCCTTCCTCCACTAGCCACCTTGCCCTCGTAATTTTCATCCCGCCACAGCAAGATTATCCCCCCTTCCAATTCAATTTTTTCATCCATTTCTCTTAGAATATCCTACAAATGTACATTTTCATTGAAATATTGCCATCGAATATTCCTAAGACATACAGATCAAGCAAATCAATTTTTTCGAACCACGAGAATTTTTGCACTTGTCAAATCCCTCCTCTCGAACCACGAGAATTTTATATCCTTTTTCCAAAAATCCTTTTTCAAACCTTACCCCCCGTCTCATAATCCTGCATAAATAACACACCCAACACTCCTAATATCAGCAAACTGTATTCTACCCCGCCTGCCCCATGGCCGACTACAAACCAGCCTTGAGATAGATGAACCAATAGAATGCCACCCAGAATGATAATGGCATGAAAAACACAGCAATATTTGACGTAATAGCCTAAAACCAACAATATTCCACTTATTATTTCTCCCAAAGTAATCATCCATGCCACCGCTTGCCCCATGGGAATGCCCTCGCTTGCCAAAAAGTCACCAAAATCATTTACCGAGCCATAATACAATCTGGCCACCCCATGACTTATAAAAATTAGTCCTAAAACAACACGCAGAATAATTATGGCATTTCTCATAGTCAAATATTCAAATCATTCAGGAAGATATGAAATTTTATAAAGCTTTTATCTTTTAAATATTTAGAATAAACTGTGCGAAATTAGCCAAACCGCTTATACCAAACCGTCACTGCATTCGCGCAAATCTTGTCATTTTGCTTACTGTGGATAGAATGATAAAATGTATTCGGAGCATCTCCTTCTTCTATAAAAACTCGTATAGTATCACCAAAATAGACCTCAGAAAGAAATCTACAATTTAATGATTTCAAATAATAATTGTCCATCAAGTTGCGCGGAAGTGATTCTGTCAACCATTGCAGATATTTGATATTATTGACGTGATTGTTGCCATCGATATCCAGATTGTACACATTAAATTCAACTAATGGCACATTACTTTTAAGGTTTACCAGTTTTAAATCCAGATCCATTTCAGAACATTTTTCAGGTAAAAACTTCCATTTATCCTTTATAACTTCAGGAATTCTTAGAGGTCTCCTTTTCTTAATATCATAAAAAACCCACATTCCTCTCGATTTACCCAATATATTCCCATTACTATCCAAAATCAAATTTTCTCGATACCCCTTAACCATTTCATACCGTGAAAGCCATGTTCTTATTCTAATCTTTTCTTTATATTTAGGATACCTGATCATTTCCAAAGCCCCTGACAGCAATACCCAGCCTATATTTTGAGCTTTTAAATCATACAAACTGAGACCTATATGCAGACAATGCTCAGCTGCAGTTTCTTCCAATAATGTTGCAAGGGCGGTAAGGCTTGCCTCTCCAAATTTATTCATTTCAAAATACCTCAACTCATACTCCCTTTCAAAATATTCCATTCATCTCTGTATTTA
This sequence comes from uncultured Saprospiraceae bacterium, assembly GCA_937894165.1. Lineage (GTDB taxonomy): Bacteria > Bacteroidota > Bacteroidia > Chitinophagales > Saprospiraceae > CALCSX01. Next base: position 12,112 of record CALCSX010000023.1, read on the forward strand.
AAAACATGTCAAGTCTAACTCTGTAAATTTATAAATTCTTACAGCTTTTAACATAAGGAAATGTAAATTAAATTTCTACAAATAAGCTTCCGGGAACTTTAGAATCAAACAATATCAAAATTGTTTTCCTGAATAGTTCCGTTCCTTTGATTATCGGTTCGTCTTAACAGAAAATATACTATTTCCTTTTCATTATAATATTTGGCATTTAATGATATAAACTTCGTAATTGTTTGGTTGCCATCAATTTACCTTATTAATTATTGATTTTTCGGAACTTTTTTGTATTTTTCTATATTGTTGATAAAGGGGTTCACGATAATCAATGATTACTACATGAAAATTTTATACACACTGATATTAACGCTTATCCTGAATGGAATTCATTTGAATGCCCAAGGGGATTATAATATTACCTTAGTTTCTAGTTTTGATCTGGGAGGAAGTCTTATATATAATGACATTTGGGGTTATGTTGATGAGGAGGATACTGAGTATGCCATCCTTGGAACATATAATAGCACTGCAATAATTAGCTTAGAGGATCCCAATAATCCTATGCTTATCGAGAATATCTCAGGAAACAATTCCACTTGGAGGGATATGAAAAGTTATGGGAATTATGTATATAGTATTGCTGATGTAGGCCCGGATGGCTTATTAGTGATAGATATGTCAGATGTATCTAATGAAACTGTCACCTGGAGTTTTTATAAACCTGATATTACAATTAGCTCAGTAAATTATACCCTAACCGATTGTCATAATATGTATATTGATGAGAATGGTATTTTATATTTGTCTGGTTGTTCTCCCATAGCCGGTGGAGATGTTTTAATGTTCGATTTGAATGTAGATCCGGAAGAGCCGCCTTTTTTAGGTCATGCCGGGACAACTTATTCTCATGATTGCTATGTTAGAGGAGATACGTTATACACTTCTCAAGTTTATGCAGGGGATTTATCGATAATTGATGTCTCTGATAAGGAAAATCCGATAGAATTAGGTTCAGTTCAGACATCCCTTGATTTTACACACAATGCTTGGTTGTCTGACGATGGTACGCATGTCTTTACTACAGATGAAAAGGCCAATGGAAAAGTAGATGCATATAATATCGAAAATGTAGAAAATTTAATCCTAGTAGATGTGTTTTCGCCGCGGGATGTAGATGATCAGAATGTTATCCCGCACAATGTTCATGTACATAATGACTATCTCGTAGTATCTTGGTACACTTCCGGCTGCGTAATAGTTGACGTTATTGATCCTTCTAATATGATACAAGTTGGAGCATATGACACCTGGTCGGGGGCGCATGGTGGATTTAATGGCGCTTGGGGAGCATATCCTTTCCTACCTTCAGGTCTAATATTGATTTCGGATATATCAGATGGACTAATAGTTTTGCAACCTGATTATAAAAGAGCAGCGCGTATGGAGGGCATTGTTACTGATGCCATGACAGGTCTGCCAATTAATAACGCGAAAGTGAGAATATTTTCCAATCAAATCAATGATGTAAATACTATGGCAATGGGAGATTACAAAACAGGAACTGTTGATGAAGGGAATTTTATAGTTGAAATTACTCATCCCGAATATGAAAATTTTGAAATTGAAAGGGAGTTCATTAATGGAGATACTTTGATTGTCAATGCCCAAATGTTGCCGCTTGGGCTTAATGTTGAATTTTCACAATTTTCAGCGACTAAAGAAACGAAAGGAGTTGTATTAGATTGGTCTACCGAAACTGAGGTCGATAATGAATATTTTAGCATTCAAAGATCTGTAAATGGAAGGGACTTTATCGAAATTGCAAGAGTCAATGGTGGAGGCAATTCCTTTAAACCATTGAACTATACTTATATAGATGAGACTCCTTTTTCGGGATTGAATTACTATTTTATTAGATCAAATAGCTTCGCTGGGGATTCCAAAACCTCTCCCATCAGACAAGTTAATTGGGCGGATGAACCTTTAGTGAATGTTTTTCCGACAATTGTCATTACAGAAATAACTGTTCAAACTTTGCTGCCTAGTTATAAGGTTGAGATCTATTCATCTACGGGTCAATTGCTCCTTGAAAGGGAGGATTTAAATGAAACTCAGAATATTAAAATTAATGATTTCCCATCCGGAAACTACACACTAATTGTATCTTCAGAATTCACATCTGAACCTTTTCAGATTTTTAAGAAATAATTGATTAACAAATATTTACAATTCATTAAAATATAGAATGTAATAAGCTCTGCTATAGAACGTTTTATGATTTGTAATCAGGTTGAATTAATAGAATAGCAACTTGAATTCCCTATTGTTTTTAGCCAAAATACTTTTCTCAAGGTCGACGGAGACCTAATTTGTTATATAGGTTTTTATATAATACCCTCAATCCAATACTTCAGAAAGCTGATATTGGGATTGAGGTTTTTTTTTGATTAACCTAATAGTAAAAACCTATTTGAAATAATAGTTTTTTACTATTTTATTAATTTTATCGATATGATCCTGTAATAACAAAAATGAGTAAGTATTTAATTTTACATATTTAGTTGGTATTGAAAGGGGAATTTATTTTAATAAATAACGTTGTTGAGATACCTACCAATAATGTTTTGACTTTCGATTATACTTATAATTTTTAACATTAATGGTCTCCTGGTTGTAAATGTTTTTACCTACAAAGATGGATCCGATTCTTAAAATTTCTAAAAATGTAATAGATATAATAATTTATACCGGTTGGAAATATTTTGGGATATATCTTTATTATTTTAGGAAATAATAGTCAGCTCTAGGCAGTTCATTTTTGATGGAAAATTAAAAATTAACGTTAAATGTTACAATTAAAGTTGAGTTATTAAGAAATTTTTCTAGAAATAGTTTCAGATCATTAATTGTAGTAATATCTTTGAGGATAACCTTATATAATTAATACCATATCAAGTGAAATCCAAAAATAATTTTATTAAAAGTATATTATTTGGCCTGACAATAATCTTAAGTACCTCTTGCAATTTGTTTGACAAAGAGGCAGCGGAAACAGATTATACTGTTTTCACATTATTAGACAGCACTCAAACGGGCATCAATTTTGTCAATTGGGTAAAAGAAACTCCCGAAAATAATCTCTTCACTTTTGAATACATGTATAATGGTGGAGGCGTAGGCGTAGGTGATTTTAATAATGATGGTAAACAAGATTTATTTTTTGCAGGTAATACCACCGGGAATAAGCTCTATTTAAATTTAGGGGATATGAGGTTTGAGGATGTTACCATTCAAGCAGGTATTAAGGGTAATAAATGGTCGACCGGTGTATCTATCGTTGATATTAATAATGATGGATTGATGGATATTTATGTTTGTTCCGGAGGTCCATCCTTGAATCGAGAAGATTTAAAGAACGAACTTTATGTTAATCAAGGTGACGGTACATTTAAGGAATTGGCTGAAAGCTATGGTTTAGCGGGATTTCATCGGAGTTCACAAGCTTCTTTTTTTGATTATAACAACGATGGCCTTTTGGATTTGTTTGTAATTAACTATCCAGATGAAGTATTTAAAATCCAATATGATGAGTTGAACGCATCTCTTAGTGAGGAACAAAAGATGTCAGCAGCTAGCTCCGTGTTATATAGGAATAATGGGGATGGTACTTTTTCTGATGTGACCAAAGAAGCAGGTGTTTTGCGACAAACTTATGGATTAGGTCTTATAACCTCTGATTTTAATGGCGATGGTTTAATAGATATCTATATAAGTAATGACTATTTAACACCAAATTATCTATTCATTAATCAAGGAAATGGTACATTCAGAGATGAGATAAGAGAAAGAATGGATCATTGTTCATACTTTTCAATGGGCGTGGATTTTGCGGATATTAATAATGATGGTTTGCAGGATATTTTCGAATTGGATATGATGCCCGACGACCATATTTTAGGCAAAACACATATGCAGCCCATGGATGTGGATCTGTTTTTCGAGGTAGTGAAAAAAGGGGTCATACCACAGTATATGTTTAACAGTATGCACATTCAGCATGGATATGGTTATTTTACGGATATTGCGCAGATGGCAGGTGTAGCAAAAACGGATTGGAGCTGGTCTAGCTTGATAGCTGATTATGATAATGACGGCTGGAAAGATAATTTTGTCACTAATGGTTACCGAAGGAATATTAACAATAATGACTTTATGGATTCCAAATTTCCCAACATTCGTAAATGGCGGGAAGAACTCGAATTAGATAGTTTGTATAAAGTCCTACAGGATTATCAAGGATATCCACAAATCAATTATATGTATCAGAATATGAAAGATCTGACATACAAAGCTGTAAGTAAAGAGTGGGGTTTTGACATACCGACATACTCCAATGGGGCGGTATTTGCTGATTTGGATTTGGATGGAGATCTTGATTTAATTATAAATAACATTGATCAACCGGCATTTATTTATAAAAATAATGCTTCTGAGAAATCGGACAATAATTGGATACGATTCAAACTAACAGATATTAAGAAGAATTTTATCCCCTTCAATACCAAAGTGGAGATAATAAGAGAGAATGGTCAGGTATTAATAGAAGAGTTAATAACATGTAGAGGTTACCTCTCTTCGGTTGAACCAATATTACATTTTGGGCTTGGAAGTCAAAAAAAGATTGAAAGTGTTAAAATAACCTGGCCGGATCAAACGGTAAGTTATATTCAAAATCCAAAAATAAACCAGGTTCATAGCATTGACAAAAGTAATATTGAGTCAATTAAGGAGAAACCAAGCAATCATTTAGAGTATTTTTTTAAAGACCTAACTTTACAGATATTTAGTGAAGAATTTTTACATCGAGAAGATGATTATCATGACTATGACACAGAGGTTCTCTTGCCTTATAAGCAATCAGCGCTAGGACCTTTGATGGGACATGGTGATGTAAATGGCAATGGTCTTCAGGATTTTTTTGTTGGAGGATCAAAAGGGCAGCCGGGAGTATTGTACCTCATGGGTGCAGATAATTTATTATATAAGGCACCATGCCAACCTTGGGATGCACAGGCAAGTAGTGAGGATATGGGAAGTGTTTTCTTCGACGTGGATGGAGATGGAGATTTGGATCTTTATATTGTAAGTGGTGGAGGAGGAGAATTCAAGCCGGGAGATGAAGCCTTGCAAGATCGATTGTATTTAAATGATGGAAGAGGTTGTTTTACCGGTCCCGTTCCTAATGCAATTCCTCAAACCAATACGAGTGGAGGAAGAGTAATTACAGCTGATTTTGATGGAGACGGTTTGAATGATGTGTTTGTAACCGGTAGAACTGATCCAGGAAGGTATCCGTTTCCTGGGACTAGTTACTTGCTGCATAACCACGGCGGCACAATGAAAGATGTGACAGATAAGTGGATACCGGGTTTGAAAAATGTGGGTATGGTTACAGATGCTGTTTTTCATGATTTCAATGGAGATGGAAAATTGGATTTGTTGATTTGTGGAGAGTGGATGACGCTGAAGCTTTACATTCAGGGTAATGGAATTTTCGAAGATAAAACCGAGGAATGGGGTTTGCATGAAAAAACAGGATGGTGGTATAGTCTTGCTTTAGTAGATGCAAATAACGATGGGAAAATGGACGTGGTGGCAGGTAATATCGGTTTAAATAATAAATTTAACTTTAAGCAGGACAAACCATTGCACGTTTTTGCTGATGATTTTGATGCCAATGGCACAGTAGATATAGTATTGTCTAAAGATTACAAGGGTAAGCTAGTCCCTGTTAGAGGAAGACAATGCAGTTCTGATCAAATGCCTTTCATCAAAGATAAATATCCCACTTACGCTCAATTTGCAAGTGCCTCTCTTCAAGATATTTATGGCGAAGAACAATTAGATTCATCTTTAAATTATAAAGTTAATGAATCAAAATCCATGATTTGGATTAACAAGGGGAATAAATTTGATCCAATACCTTTACCTAATGCAGCCCAAATGGGACCTGTATTGAAGATCTTATCCATTAATGCAAACGGAGACGATTTTCCCGACTTGCTTATTGCAGGAGATATAGCCGATACAGAACCTGAAACACCTGCTTTTGATGGTGGTACCGGATTGCTGTTGACAGGTAATGGAGACGGAACATTTAACCCGGTGTGGTTTAAAAACTCAGGATTTAGAACCACCTCTAAAAATGTTAAAGACATGATACTAATTCCTCCCGGCAATAGAATTGGTCAAATGATTATCATTTCGGGAAATAATAGTTATTTACAAGCGCTACAATTTTTTGGAAAATATAATTCCGATAAAAAATAATTTCTTTTCACATAATTTTTTGATCTGTCATAAATGATACTTTTATGACAGATTTTTTTTTCAACGAATCGCAAAAAAATAGTTTGGATATAGTGTTTACGATGCTATAAAATTTGGATCATTCCACTATTTAGAGATTTTGCTTTTAGAAGTCATAAATTGCTTTCGATGGTGATTTTTATCATCGGAACATAAAAGTATTTAAATCGTTTGAAAGGTATAATTTCGCCTGCGAATAATAATAACTAATTCAAGCGATTTTAATTTGTAATTTTTAAATTAAAACTTAATAATATATGACTTTAGTAGGGAAAAAATTTCCAAATGTAACAGTAAATGCAATCGATGAAATGGGAGATACATTTCAATTAAATCTTTTGGAAAAAGCAATTAAAGAAAATAAAAAGATCTTACTTTTCTGGTATCCGAAAGATTTTACCTTCGTTTGCCCAACAGAATTACATGCATTTCAAGCTGCTTTAGGAGAATTTGAAAAAAGAAATACTTTGGTAATTGGTGCATCATGTGACTCTGCAGAAGTACACTTCGCGTGGTTGAATACAGCCAAGGATAACGGAGGGATTGAAGGAGTTACCTATCCTTTGATAGCTGATACCAATAGAAACCTATCCTCTGAATTAGGAATTCTTGATGCAGAATATGTAGAAGATGAAAAGACAGGGGCAGTATATTTGAACGGAGATAATGTCACCTACCGAGCGACTTACATTATCGATGAAAATGGTGTGGTAGTTCATGAGGGTGTCAATCATATGCCGATTGGAAGAAACGTAAATGAATATTTAAGATTGATTGATGCCTATTCGCATGTACAAATTCACGGTGAAGTGTGTCCTGCCAATTGGGAGGAAGGTAAAGGCGCTATGAAAGCTACCAGAATGGGTGTTTCTGAATATTTATCTCAAAATTAATCGAATGAGTTCTGCCTTAGATCCATCTTTGGCAGAACTCTTTTAAAAATAATTAAAAGAACTATGATCGAACTAGAAAAGGATAATTTGTCCGAAATAATATCTTCTAACGATGCTGTAATGGTACAGTTTTCAGCAGGTTGGTGTGGCAATTGTAAAATTATTAAACCAAAGTTCAGAAAATTATCTTCAGAGAACGAGGGCGTAAAATTTATAATTGTGGATGCTGAGAAATTCCCTGAATCCCGAAAAATGGCTAAAGTGGATAATTTACCTACCTTTGCTGCCTTTAAAGATGGAAAATTTGTATCTCAGGTACAAACGAATAAGATTGATAATGTTATTGAATTATTAAATGAAATTACCAATAATTAAGCACCTCGTTAATTTTATCGAGGAAAGAGATGAAGATTTTCTCAACGAAACAATCGAAACCTTAGAATCTTTAACAGAGGTTTCTTCCTTGAAAGATGAGGAACTAGATATTATTGGAGAACTGCTATCAAATATGTATGGTGCTCTTGAGGTTAGTACAGCAGTGAAGGAGGGCTCTACGACAAAGGACGCTTTGAATGATTTTATGAAAAGAGTTGTAGGGTCAATTGATAAATAATTTTATAGTTTTATTGGGCAGTATTTTTTTTACCTCCGAGGTTGAAATTTGCTCCGATGGATAAGTGATCCTTGTATTGTCGGAAGTTTTTATTACTGAAATTATGACAGGTGGTATATTGAAGCTGTATTTTTCCCCATTTGAAACCATACCGAAGCGTGAAAGCTGGTTCAAAAAGAACATTTAGGGAATTGTCGTGCAGGTATTTATTTTGATCAACATCCTCGAAAATTAAATCTCCGGAGATATTCGAGTATTTCAAAAGGGAAGTTTTAGCGCTGATTGCGTACTCCCAGTTCTTTTTCCTTATTCCGATGTTCGTTTGATTGCTCCATCTGACCAATTGAGCATTAATGAATCCAGAGGTATTAAAAGTTTTGTTGGTGTTAAATCGATTCTCCATTTCTCCCTTTGCTCCCATCAGGTATGTTTCCAGAATTATGTTGTTTTTGAATATGGTATAATAACCTATTCCGAATTCTGCGAGATACCCATAACCATTATTACCTTGTAGTGATTCATCCATTTGAAAGTAAACACCATTGGCCATTAAACTGATGTGATTTGTTAATCCATAGGCTCCTTGCAGTTCATAAATATAATCATATCCACTAATAGAAATATTGACTTGATGTTTAGATTCAATTAAAGGCACATTTTGAGTTGTTGGGGAATAATAATGAGGAGAGCATGCCAAAAAATGAAAGAGATATATAAGTAAAACAATCTGGAGGCGGTTAAAGTACTTCATAATATTAAATTTAAAAATTCCAACTCTGGTATCAATGATAAATTTTAATAATAAGTGAAATTGGTTTTTTGCAATTTCTGCAAAATTGATATATGTATTTATTACCGCTTGATTAGGATCTAAACAAGCTGAAATAAGCGCCAAAACTTAGTAAGTATTCTTCTTGATAAAACAGTCGATTACTTAAATTATAACTTAGTGATAATTGGCCTTGAATTTTAACATTCTTAAACCCCATTCGAATTGTTAAAGCAGGTTCAACTATTACGTTCGATCGATTGTCATTAAGATATACAATTTGATTTTTATCATAAAATATGGCATTTCCTATAATATTTGAAAAGTTTAAATATGTCAACTTACTTGATACTGCTACTTCCAAATTTGCACTTGCCAATCCAAAAGCTGGTTGTAATGAATATTTCGTGTAGTCAGACCTTATGAATCCAACAGTATTCTTATACATAGGGGCGGGGAATATATTCTCCATCTGACCAAGAGCGTAAAGGCCGTAAATTTCATAAATAAATAAATTTCCTACCCTCTCAAAGTAGCCTATCCCCAACTCTCCACATACATCCTTCCCCTCACCTGACGGTCTTAAATTTTTCTCACCGGAATATGATCCTTCTGCATACGCAGCATTTAATATTACACCTACATTATCCGTTACAGCAAGAGAACTTTGAAATTCATAATTATATTCTGAGTGCAATAAAGAGAAGTTTACGTTGCCTTTATGGTTTAATAAAGGAACATTCTGAGTTTTAGGCACATAATAAATGGGAGAACATCCTAAAAAATGTAATAAAATTATAAATAGACTAATATTTGATAGTTTTATTTTCATTTCTAGTGATTTCGATTTCATTCTTACTTATCTAAATTTTGAGATTCTATTTTTTAGAAGCGTATTGCTAAAGATAGCGTCCTATTTAAGTTAATTTTTATCGAATTCTGCAAAAATTACATATATTATTATTTAATATAGAGAAAGTGTGGATGATTTTCGTCCGAATTAACTTTAAGTGACTAGATCAAGATCCATAACTTCATATGATATCGCTGCGCTGTTTATCACTCGTTGTTTATCGCTTCGTTTATACCTGAGCTTCTTAACGGTATGCTATTTACTGGAACACTATTATAAACCCTATAAACTCCATAAACTCCATAAACCCTATAAACCTTTTCAGTTTATCGCTGCGCTGTTTAGCATTCGTTGTTTATCGCTTCGTTGTTTATTTTGGGCTTCGCCGTTTATCGTTTCACCTGCGTTGTTTATCATTTCATTGTTTATTGGAATATTAATATAAACCCTATAAACTCCATAAACCTTTACCAGTTTATCGTTTCACTGTTTATCATTTCATTGTTTATCGCTACGCTGTTTATTGGAACAAGAATCTAAACCCTCTAAACCCTCCAAACTCTCTAAACTTTCATGTTTATCGCTTTCGCTGTTCGAATCGGCGTTTCGACTCACGCTCAACGACCTCGCTTATGATAGGAAACCCCACAAAAAACTCATTTGATGCCGATAATCCGCTGATTTAGCTTAAAAAAAGTAATTTTGGATAGATTTGTGTTATTTTTGCAGCTTGGATACCAATTTAATTGGTATTGTACTATTATCCATAGTAAACTAGTATCGAAATGAATAAAATTGTAGCAGGTATTACCGGTGTTCAGGGTTATGTGCCCGAGGATGTGCTCAGCAATGATGATCTGGCAAAAATGG
>CALCSX010000024.1 GCA_937894165.1 uncultured Saprospiraceae bacterium
GCTCTAACATCAATGGATCTAATTCATAGACTCTCAAAGTGTATTCATACTCTGAAACAGGAATACCACTTGTAATACTAGACCATTGAAATGGAACCGGCACATCTATCATATCCCATACCATTTCATCTAATGGATAATTTAATTGTATAATCCCATGACTTACTGAAAATACATCGCTACATACTTTGGGACTTAAAAATACTTCAGCCGAAGGATCATATAACATCAATTCAAAACACAATTGATAATCCCCCTCAGGCAATTCACCATCAAAATCCAGTGGGACGTTGGGAGATCTATCCACCTCATTTATTTGAGCATTTCCATACATTTCCTCTAGATCGACTCCTGAAATAACGTCAACCTCAAAAGCACCAATTGTTTTAGATACGTTAGGAAAGAAATTATCTGAAATCCGTACAAAAGTTCCGGAATTTGCATTTACTCCTTCTATAGAAGCTCGAACATAATATTCAAATTCTCTATCGGAATTGTTCACCACAGTGATCATATAATTTGCCGTATTCGCCAACCAAATATTATATTTTGTAGGGTACGGAGGAAACACGTTGACTGTCACATCCATAGGAATTTGAGCTATTATTGTATGACTAAAAAACATAAGAATTATGATTTTTAGATTCAACAACACATTCCTTTGAATCAACTGTATTTTATTTTTTAGATTTCTCATTTGCGTAAAGGTTGGAATTGATAGATATATCTTAGATCAGTTCTTATTTCAGAAAAATTGTTGCGAATTGTTGAATTACGACTTATTTGACTCAATATGATTCCTACAGAACTAGCCTTGTTAATTTTATAATCAGCACCTACTGAATTTCTTATTGTAAAACCTTCTCTTTTACCCTGATTGTCATTGAATGAGAAGTTTGAATTCAGATTTCCTGACAATTTATTGTCAAACCATCCCTTACGGACCATCATCCGAACTCCATAATTACTAGTAGTAGAATTTTCTCTTTCATAAGTTCTATAAGAAATTCCTGAACTGACTCTAAAATTTGATTCGCTATTAAATATACTGAAGTCAAGACTTCCATTATAACTTAAATAAGATCCCTGTTCGAGTTCATTATTATCCACAGTATAGAAATTATTTCTTCCACCGCTAATAGATGTGCTATATGCGAGATTACCTTTACGGAAATTGTTTTTTAGAGATGCCGTTGCAATGTTATTGCTTATAGCAAATGAATAGATATCTTCTATTTGAACTAATTGCGCAGTAAAGTCCTGGGCAAAGTTAAAATAGTTGATATTAACACTCCATTGTTTACTAATACGAATATTAGCAGCAATATTGGCAATAATATGATTTGAGGTAGATAATTTGGTTTGAGTTAAATTGTTTGATTGGACTCCAACACTACCTGTCAAGTTCAATTTTCTTTCAAATAATGACAAACTGCCACCTACGGTATAATTTAATATATCTGAATTAATAAAGGCAACCGAAAGCGGCTGATAGTAAGGTTGAATGTATTGCACATTTCCATTGATCGAAAAGAACTTAGCTGAATATGTTAAACCGACATCTCCAGCATAGGAAAAGGTACTACTAAGGTTACCTTCGACAAGATTATTGGTGATTCCATTCTGACCAATTACAAAATTTTCGCCGTAGGAATCTAGATTTGTTGTTAAGAAGGACAAGCCAAAGTTTGTTTGAAAACTGATACTCCTACCCAATCTCAATTTCAAAACCGAACCGGCCACCGTATTACTTTGACGGGTAATTTTCTCATTAATTTGTTCTCCATTTAAGCTGTCTAAATTATCCCAGGTTCTTACTGCAAAAACATCAAAATGAGTGGAGGCCGTCCCAAATCCTATCCCTAGTGCAGCCAACCTTCTGGAATAGGTAGGATTAAAATTAGTTCCCAACAATAGCGTATCTGAAAAAGACCGTAAATCTTCAATTTTACCATATAAAGCCTTAAATCTAAATTTGCCGGGCGTAAGTTCTACCCCCACCCCTCTAACTGTTCTGCCGGAAAGTGTATACCTATTGAAATTCATAAAAACATCCCCTATGTGCAGTTTTACCCATTTATAGCTTGGATTTATTCTAAATCGGGAAAATGATCCACCATAATTAAAGCTATGATCACGAAGGGTAGCATAAATAGGAATATCAAAACTGTATATTTTTATATTTAATCTTGCAGTTATTCCATATCGAAATGGACTAGTTCTGGCATCTATACCTCTTACACCATAATAACCTACATTACCGCCAATGGCACCTGTCATTTCGAAAGGTTTGGATTTAATTATACGGTCAATATCTTGTGCAAAACATATCGATTGACAATACAATAGGAAAGAAAATAACAGTATAATTCTTTTCATAATTATTGATTAGTTGGCACAAATAGTTACAGCTAGTACAGATTTAGATGCTCTCGTAGTCGTACCAAATTTTTTAATTTGCCCTTGTCCTGATTTGTATTCGAATTCGATAGTTAATAAATCATCACCATTTGGTTCCTCCGGGATCCATATATATGCTATGTTTGAATTTATCATTTCTTTGGGTAGCACCTTGTCGAGAAGGTATCCTGTAGCATTTACACAAGGTCTATCAACTAAGTTTTCCATTAAATCCTCTTTACTCATTAATTTGGTCATTAAAATTTCACACATTTTTTCAGCTTTAATCCTATCATAATAAGTGACAGAATTCCCTGCAATGTTTTCAATCGTTATTCCCTCATTAATCTCGTTGTTCACGTAAGGACTGTCATTACATCCCACAATAAAACCAATTTCATTTGCCTTAAAATTAGCATCGCATTTAAAAACAATATCTATAATATCTATTTCTATACTCCCATCTAATAGGCCGGGTAATATTTTATTCATTTCTTCTAATGAAAAATCTTTTAGGTTTAATATTCCATAATTGTAGGGTCCAAAATTTAAAGTATCACCTCCACCAGTTTTGATTGATAAGTTGAATTTTTCATTCTTCGCTTGAGGATTAGAGATTTTAATTTCCAACTTTAAATCATCAGATTCAGTCAGTCCAAAATTTAAAGCTTCTGCTACTGTTGAATCACAAAAATTTGATATATTGCAGTACCCTTTATCTGGAGTATAGTTGGGAAGAAGAGACATAAAACTAAAATTATCAAATCCAAATGTTTCTTTAGGTATAGTGAATTTCTTATCAAAAAAATCACCCCCAGGCCCAAGATTTGTGTCTGTAAAAAGATAAAAATCATATTGTATTCCGGTATCAAAACATATTTCACCAAATGGTGCAAAATTTCTAGAATTATTTGAATTCAGAAGATCAGTAAATATCAAACCCATTTCCCCACTTAATTTATAATAATTGGTCGCCTCCGCC
>CALCSX010000025.1 GCA_937894165.1 uncultured Saprospiraceae bacterium
AAAGCCAGATTTGCTTGATCAAAACGAACCGGTTTTCTTCTATCATCCCAAACAGTTCGATTGATTCTTACCCCTCTCTCATTTCTCAAATAAGGATCGAAACCTATATTAACACGTAAAGAAGTAAGGTTATTAAAAAATCTGGTAGTTCCCTGTATCTGAACTTGCGACCACTTTAATGTGTCCGCCCGAAAATTGTAATTTCCTCCCACTGTGATATTCTCCAACAATTTAATCTTCCGGTCTATGGTGTCTTTGCGACCACGAACTTTCAACTCTAACAAATTCTGGAAACCATAGGTCATTACCTCCCGGTCCACTCCCATAGGCGGTCTGGCATAAATCCCATCCTCGAAAATCGAATATTGTAATGTTGAATCATTTCGATTGTCATATCTGACCTGACGCTCATCTGAAAACTCAAAAACCGGCTGGTAACTGTAGGAAAGCATGGGTTTTAGTACATGCCGAATTGCTCTAACCGGACCATTTCTAAACCTTAACATTCCGTAAAGAACTGTATTCATATTCACCCCTAAACTCATGTCCCGATAAGAAGCAAAGCCAAAATCCCGGGAGGAAATAACCTCTCCAAATTGGACAGTTTCATTTACTATTTCAATCTCCCCTAATTCATTAAAAATTGTATCCATAAGGACTTGCGTTTCAGGATCAAATTGCCGATTTAAAGTATCAAAGAACCAAGTCTCATTATACCTAATGTTAGGATTCAAGTTGAAATATTTCAGCACCTTGAAATTCATATCACTCACAGCATTATGGCGCATCCCCATCTTCATATTATCCACGAATGCCGAAGTAAAAAGTAAACTGTCTTGTACTTCTACCTGATTTCTATATTCGGCTGAATACTGGAAGGTTAGTTTTTCAAACCACTTTTCCTGACCTACTCTTCTCTTTTGCTCGAAGGGCTTGATCCTATTGAGGAAGAATGATGCTGTGGGTAAATTAAATTTCATCTGTCCTGTCTGTGAATTCTGGGTATGTGAGGCATTGACAGTCAATCTATAAGGCTTGTCAGGAAAATTGTAATTGTAATTTACGTTAGAGCTAAACTGATTGTTAAAATTAGCATCAGCAGTATTACTGGTAAATTGATCGTGACGACTAGTGGTAACATTCACGCTTCCTGAAAAACTTCGATAAGGATTTGCTTTCTGATCTTGTGTATGCGTCCAACGAATGGCATAAGAAATATTTTTTTCCTTTTCTAAAACCCCCACCCTTTCCAACTGTCTGTTAGCATACTCCAGATTGATGACTCCTGAGTTTTTGTATCTGTAATTATAATTAGAATTTAGTTTTAGACCGTGACTACCACGTGAGTATACATCCACAAATACGGCAGCTGCCCAATTCTCAGTGAGTGGTTGGAAATATCCTATATTCCTCAAACCAAAGCCATATTGGGGCTGAACATCGTAGTCGCGCGGAAAAATCAATCCACCCGTCTCCAAATCCATGTCCAAAGGAAAAATTGCGAAGGGAAGAAAAAATGGTGTCGGAACACCCGAAATTTCCAAATTCGCAGGACCGGTGACCAATACCTTATCTTGAATAATTTTCTGTTTGTAGGCATGCAAGCCGTAATGAGGCTCAGGATGATTGCAGGTAGTAATAATTGCATCCTTTGAGTAGCCTACAGAACCCAAAGTGCCATCCTCTAATTCCACCGACTCACCGGCGAATTTGGTAACACCGGCATTGATAAATAAATCTTCTTGTTGAGTCACAGCACCAAAAATTCTACCCTTTTTAGTTTCGAAATTATACATCAAACTTTGGGCTTTCAAATTTTGACCCTCTCCGGTGAATTCAACATAGGATTTAGGACCTGAATAAGCGTATGCTATTTTAGTTTTTGTGTTAAGAATGATAGTATCGGCCTCAAGAATATTATTTTCAAATTCTACTTTGGCCGCTTCTACAAGAATCAATGTTTTATCCTTATTATTTAATTGATTATATTGGTTACTGCTGTAAGTAAAGGTGTTCTCCGTCGCATCGTCAGCAATTTTTACCCTGTCCAGAGGGTCGAAAGGCAATGAATCAAATGTTAAAGAATCTAAATTTTGGCTGGGTAAAGAGTCTAATAATAAACTATCTGAAAGTTCCGTTTCTATAGGTATAGTGTCCGTTTCGAAGAAAATTGGATCTTGCGCCACGACTTGTGTGCAAAATACATATAAAATAATTATTATATATTTACCTTTATTGTTATACAATTATTTATATTTGTATATTATTTATAATATTATTGGCTCAACGAATTATCATGCAATATTACAAGTCCGTACTGATATTACCAATTTTAGTTCTACTACTTTGCAGTACTAAGCAAAATCTATTTGGAAATTGTCCGCAGGAAATATTTATGAATAATGCTTTAACCCCGGGTTTTAGTATTCCTAATACATGCATGGACGAAAATAAACCGGAAACAGTTTGGTCACCGACCTTAAAAAACTTAAACTTTAACATTACTGCACCTACGAGAGGTGGCTATAAAATAAGGACTGTAGTTTTGGATGCAGGTCACGGTGGACAGGATCCCGGATGCGTTGGGAAAATTTCCAAAGAGAAGGATGTAGCTTTGTCAATAATATTGAAATTTGGAGCGCATTTAGAAAAGAATCATCCGGAATTAAAGGTTATCTACACCAGAAAGACTGATGTTTTCATCCCACTCCATGAGAGGGCGCGTATAGCCAATAGAAATAAGGCCGATTTATTTATTTCAGTACATTGCAACGCAGTAGGAGGCAACCCACAGGTGAAAGGTACAGAGACTTTCGTATTAGGTTTAGACAGAGCAAAAAGTAATTTGGATGTAGCTAAGCGAGAAAATGCTGCAATCCTCTTTGAGGATGATTATCAAGACAATTATGAGGGGTATGATCCCAATTCCGATGAAGGTCATATAATGATGTCATTATTTCAAAATGCCTATATTGATCAAAGTATACACCTTGCCTATTATGTTGAAAATGAATTTAAGCAACAATTGAAAACTCCTAGTAGAGGAGTCAAGCAGGCAGGTTTTCTTGTGCTCCGAAATGCCGCCATGCCCAGCGTTCTAGTGGAAGCCGGCTTTCTTTCGAATCCCGAAGAAGAAAAAATATTGGCTACAGAAGCGGGACAATCCAAAGTTGCAGCCAGCCTGTATAAATCATTTCTCCAGTATCGCAAAGCCGTAGAGGTTGAAGAAAAACCGGTTGCCCAAGCGGTTTTGACTTCGAATTCAAACCTTAACACAGAAATTTACGTTCAAATAGGGTTAGTAAGCACTAACAATCCAAAATCATGTGCTTTTGCCAAACACAATTTAAATCCTGTAAGAATAATTAATGAAGATGGATACTTGAAATTTCAATATGGTCCCTTCCAGACTAAGGAGATAGCAATGGATAAATTGCAATGGATTAAAACACAAGGGATGGAAGATGCATTTATTATAGGATATAAAGGAGGGAAAAAATTAAAGCTCAGTGAACTTTAAACATGTATTATTCCTTTTAAATACTTTATTAAAATTTTGAACCGAATCTCACCCCTAGGTGGGCATCATATACTTAAATATTGAATGAGAAAAGAAGTTAGAATCGCTATATTATTTATAGTTGCAGTAGTAGTTTCTATATGGGGTTATAATTTTGTTAAGGGCAAAAATTTACTCAATAAAAGCTATACTTTTTATATAAAAATGGATAATACCCATGGTGTGGAAGCTTCAACTCCGGTGATGATCAATGGATTAGCTATCGGAAACGTAGCGAAAGTTCAATTGGATGATAATATGCATTCAATAATTGTTGTAATGGATGTTTCGAAAGATTATGATTTCCCGAAAGGAACTGTGGCAGAAATCGTGAGTACTGGTTTGATGGGCGGGAAAGCCATTAATTTATCCTTTAATTCTGTGTGTACTACCAATTGTGCGGAGGATGGTGACACTCTAAATTATACCGTGAAAGGAATATTGGCCAATATGTTTGGTGATGACGATCTTTCAGATTATATGGGAAGTGTAAAAAATAGTGTAGGTGGCATTTTGGATTCCATCGATTCAGGATTGAGAAGAAATGCAGATGAAGAGGGCTTTAGCAAATTAGTCATTGACCTACAAAAAACTATTACTAATCTAAAGTTTACAACAGAATCCCTGAACAATTTACTACTTAACTCAAGTGGCAACATCAATAAAATGATGAATGACCTTCAGTCGATAACGGGAAATATAAAATCCAGCAACAAAGATATCACTGAACTACTTGCCAATGCTAATGGTGTAGTAAAACAAGTTTCGGACGCCAATGTAGGAAATACCATCGAAGGCTTGAACAACAGTATGGCCAGTTTTCAAACAACATTAAACGAAGCCAATGGTGTAATGGAAAACCTGTCTACTATTACCAACAAAATCAATTCGGGAGAGGGCACATTAGGCCAATTAATCAATGATGATGAATTGTACAAAAATTTGGATACCGGGACTAAAAATTTGGAATTGCTTCTTCAAGATATCCGCTTGAATCCTAGAAGATACATCAATATTTCTATCATAGGTAAAAAGGACAAAGGCTATGAAATTCCTGAGAACGATCCAGCCTTTCAGGATCAATAGCCGGAAATAGTTATAGTTTCCATAATTCCAATAATTGAATGAGAATGAGAATTACTGTATAACATTAATTTTCACATCATCAATGTAGATAGTTTGGCCATCTTCACTCCAGACATATACATTCAAAATACTCCCGGGTTTGATATCTTTCACAGCTATACCTGTTTCGAATCCCACAGTGAACCAATTACCAAAAGCTTTGAAGGTATTAATCACTTCATGATATTTCCAAAAGTATATCTCACCTTCCGATTCCAGAGAAATAACAATTTTAGCATTAGTTTTTTCGAAGATCATTACCTTCAATTCAACTTCAAAAAGAATTTCATTGGACTCAATATTTAGCGAATCAATATCGTATACGAAGGCAGCTGAATATTCATTAAAGCGATTGGAAATCTTCCCACTATAACTGCTGTCCTCCACTACAGCCTCCTCTCCTACCGACCAGAAACTATTATATCCTTCAAAATCATTAAAGGCTGTAAATATAGTATCTCCGGGCAACCTCAATTCCGATATATCATATAATTGTATTCCTAAATTATCATCCTTCGCAATTAAAGGGAAAGTTCCGATTTTATCCTTCGCATAGGGAGGAAGGGAATTATAATCCAGACCGGACAGATACTCCGTGTACCAGTTTATTAAAAGATATTTTGGAATTGAAGCATCTAAATCACTCGATGTTTTTTTAAAAGTATTGAATTCAAGAAATTGAACCGGATGGTTCTTTTGAAAACCTGTATAATATTTCCCCAATCTTCTTTGCACGTCATTTGTTATGACATATTTGGGATTGCTATCATTTATAATATGTTCATAAACAAACTTTTTTCTCCCATCGTAATCCCTTTCTTGAGCGTCCCAAATTAAATTTAAAGGAACCATAAGGCATATCAAAACGAAAAAGCCATAAAAATAGGCCGCCCACTTCTCTTTATTGGAAACAAAATAATATACTAAAAACAAAATGGTCATGGGCAAATAGGTCGTATAAAAACTATAATCCGGTAAAAAATAAGCGACCCCACTTACGATAGCCAAAATAAGCATGATACTCAGCCCGCCCTTAGCTTCTCTGACAAATGCATCAATGACAAACGAAGCCCCCATAGCAAAGATCGGAACTACGAATAAAAAGTGACGCGGATCAACACACATTGGTGAATAACCCGACAGTGATATGCTCATAAAATTGGAGGAAAAAAACATCAAAATACCGGTAGTCAATAAAAATCCAATGGGAGAAGATAGTTTTAAATATTTACCTATGGAACCGGACATAAATCCTGCCAAAATGAATAGAAAACCTAAGATCAATCCTTGATAAATACTCATATTGACAAACTCATAAGTCACTCTTTCTATCAAAACTTCCGCAGGTTGAAGTTCATAACTACATGGATTGATATAACTATTCTGAGCAATTGCATCGAAGCGTTTTAGAAAACTTCCGGTCAGACATTTTATTGTGACAAAATATAAACCCAGAAATAATATTCCATTGAGAATGCTGAATATCCAGAATTTAAAAAATCTCTTATAAATCAAGTCAAAAATAAAGTAATACATTAAAACCGGTAAAATTAATATCACTGTTCCCTTGGAACTGAATGCGAACAATAATGACAACACAAATAGTATGGAATACCAAAAAGGCTTTTTAAAATCAGATTTATATCGGAAAAAATAAAAGGTTGCTAGAGCAGCCAGTATGCCAAACGATACATAAATATCAGGCATCAATTTATCTGAATATATGAGGAACCATTTAGAACAAAGCGTCAAAGCTAGCGCACTGGCAAGAATTTCCTTTTTTTCATCTCGCAGCATTAGATAAACTATAAATAAGGTGAGAGAAGAAATTATCAATGGTGGAATAGCAGACGACATATCTGAAATTCCCAGTAATTTGTAGGAAATAGCTGTCATCAGAATTATTGGGAAACGAAAAGTAAAATGATTTTCAAAATCAAAAACACCTCTTAATGCCTCCGCAGATAATTTGGCATACAACATGTCGTCATAACCAAAATGCCCGATATACCCATAAAAATGATGTATAAACAACACGAAAAGAAAAAATAAAAATATTTGGTTTTTGCTTAGTCGCATCTTTTCGGATTCACATAATTAAGGTAGCATTTTCCCGGCAATAAATAGCCATTGACAATATTAAACAATAAAATCATTTTCCTTAATCAAAATGATTTTAAAATTCTAACATAACAGAAAAGAAAAATTATAAAATAATTGTTTATCCATAAAATAACAATAATTGGACACACCACAAATTTTCGTCTTCTCTATAATTTTCTTGGCACTTGTTTTATTCTCATGGGGAAAGATAAGGCATGATTTAGTAGCCGTCATCTGTTTATTATTACTTAATCTCACCGGAATTATAACGCCCGAGGAAACTTTTGCGGGATTTGCCCACCCGGCAGTCATCACTGTTGCTGTGATTTTAATAGTCAGTGCAGGATTAAAAAACTCAGGCTTTGTAGACTATCTGGGCAAAAGTATCGAGCGACTGGGCGATAATTTGATCCTTCAAATGGGAGTTTTGTGTACAGCTGTATGTTTTTCCTCAGCTTTTATGAATAATGTTGGCGCTTTAGCTGTTTTTATGCCCATAGCAATACATCTTGCAGTCAAAAATAACCGATCTCCCTCCATATTTTTAATGCCAATAGCATTTTCATCTCTGATTGGGGGTATGACCACATTGATAGGCACTCCACCGAATATTATCATTTCTTCGTTTAGAAATGATTCCCTGGGTGAACCATTTGCAATGTTCGATTTTCTTCCTGTAGGTATCGGTATCGTCGTTGCAAGTCTTGCTTATATTGTATTCATTTCCTGGAGAATCCTACCTGATAGAGTGGCAAAAAGTTCAGGACACCGCAGATTCAACATTGATGAATATATCACTGAAGTAATGATTGTAACCAAAGCTAAAATCATAGATTTATCACTTTACGAACTAAGAAAGAAAATTCAATCCGACGTTCAGATATTAAATATCATCCGGAACAATCAACTCCTTCATGCCCCCCGTGCCAGCTTTAAACTGAATGAGGGAGATATCCTTACCATTGAAACAGATTCAGAGAATTTAAAAGCCTTCCTCGATGAGACCAATGTGGAACTGGTGGGCAAGGGAATTGATAAAGAAAAAGAGGAGGAAGCAGCGGAATCCCCGGCTCCAAAGAGAGAAAGTTTTGAAAATATAACCAATGTAGAAGTGGTGGTGATGAGTGATTCCATTTTAAACAGAAAGACAGCTTCACAGTTGAAAATGAGATCGAGGTTTGGCATTAATTTGCTTGCTATTTCTCGTCAGGGAACTCAGATACAGAGAAGAATAGATCATATAAAATTCCAGGTGGGCGATGTTCTGCTACTCCAAGGCAATTCGGATCAAATTGATGATATTTTAGAAACCATCGGCTGCCTTCCCTTAGCTGATAGAGGATTCACCATCGGTAAACCAAGAAAAATAATTTTGGCTCTTGCTATCTTTTTATTGGCAATCGGACTGGTTATTTCGGGAATAGTAGCTATTGAGACCTCCTTTATCATAGCAGCCACCCTCATGGTGCTTACTAAAGTACTACCTATTCAGGGCATTTATCAGCACGTTGATTGGCCTGTCATAATTCTCCTTGGCGCCATGTTGCCACTGGGATTTGCGCTGGAAAAAACCGGCGGAGCCCAGCTTATAGCCGATCTTGTCGTCACGAAAGGCAGTAATTTCCCGGTATGGGTAACTTTGGCAATTCTCTTTATTATCACCCAGTTTCTTTCTGATATAATCAATAATGCTGCGACTGTGGTACTGATGGCACCAATCGCTATTACCATTGCCACAGCTTATGATGTATCCATTGATCCATTTCTGATGTGTATTGCCGTGGCATCTTCCTCTTCTTTCCTTACCCCTATTGGCCACCAATCTAACACCTTGGTCATGGGCCCGGGAGGCTATAAATTTACAGATTATACGAAGGTGGGCTTTCCACTCACTATTATAATTCTCCTGGTAGCTATTCCTTTAATCCTATACTTCTGGCCGCTATAAATGAATCCTTTACAATTATTTAACCTTACGAAATTTTTAACACCCTAGGTAATAGTCATATTTGCATTTTAGAAAACAAATACTTGTAAATGAAATCTTTTCACCTGCTTTTTATTTTAATCCTGACCATTTTTCACTTTGCTTGCCATAGTCAGTCCTCCCAATTAAAAGTAGAAAATATTCGCATCCTGGATGTTCCCAGCGCTTCCGGAATGACGAAAATGAAGGAGACTATTCTTGCAGTTGGTGATGATTCCCCATATCTGTTTTACCTGGATGAGAATTTTGAAGTGGTAAAATTTAGAGCAATTTCTTCTACAGAAGGTATTGCTAATGGTAAAGTTCCAAAAAAAATAAAGCCTGATTTCGAGGCAATAGAATTTATAAATGAACATGAATTCATTATTTTCGGCTCAGGGTCTAAATCCCCTGTCAGAGATATTTTAATCACAGGAAACTTAGTTGACACTACATTTCAGACCTATTCTTTGACTAACTTTTATCAACATTTAGCCACCTTAGACCCTATTACATCAGGAGAAATAAATATCGAAGGTGCTGCTTTTTATAGCGATACACTTTATTTGCTCAACAGGCTGAACAGTGTCATTATTTCCGTCAATTACCAAGAATTTTTAAGTTTTGTAATCGATCAGACTCCTTTGACCACACTACAAACTTATGCCATCACACTGCCCTCCATTGGCGATATTCCTTCGGGATTCTCCGGCGCCACCATTGGCTTGAATCCGCCACACCTTATATTTACGAGCTCAGTCGAAAATACCGGGGATGCCTACGCAGACGGGGAGATCCTGGGAAGCTTTGTTGGCATGGTTGATTTGAGACATTTAAATGATCGAGATAAGTACACATTTGCACCCTTTGAGACTGAGGGGAAGCCTTTGAAAGTCGAGTCCGTGACCATTGACAAGATAAATCCCGACAATAGCATTCGTCTTCTCTTTTGCACCGATAGCGACGGCGGTGAATCAGTGCTTATAGAGGGGGATTTTATCAGATAGAGAAAACTTTTAATCTTGATTTTTTAAATTTTGGGCGTTCCCTTGCAGGTCGGGTCATCCGCTTTACTTCGTTCGTTCCTCACTCGTGTTCGCTGCTACCCCTAACGCATTTGAAGACATTCAAGCCATTTATTCTCAGCATGAAAGAGCGAATTACCTTTTAAAGTCCTGTCTTTCACAATTCCTTTTGAGGGTGACCGAAAAAGATCTTTTTAAAGACGCAGGACGTTTTTTTCGAGTCTATATATATGTAAATATTATTTAATATAAACATAGCTATTAACAATATAGTTATAATATTGAATAGTTTACATTTTCCTTAGTGCTTTAAACAACTCAAACAAAATATATGCGTCCTATAGAAAGTACATCCGAAGGACCGGAAAAAAAATTCAAAATAAAACAATTGCCACAATTCCTGTGGGCAGCTGTAAAGTTATGGAATTCCAACAACCCTTGGAGAATGGGGGCAGTGGTGGCTTATTTTGCCGTACTTTCCTTGCCTGGTCTCTTGGTTATTATTGTTAACACAGTGGGGGCTGTTTGGGGTCAAGAAATTATTGAAGGACAGATATCGGGTCAGATTTCAGCTGCCATTGGACCTAAGGCTGCAGAGTCCGTAATATCCATCCTTGAAAACTCTCAGTCTGACAACCGTACCATTTTTGCCACCATTTTGGGAATAGCAGTACTTATTTTCGGTGCGACCGGGGTATTTTATCACCTGCAGCTTTCTATGAATGAAATATGGAATGTCAAGACGGATCCCGATGCAGGAATATTAAAAGTGTTAAAAGACAGAGCTATCAGTTTGGCATTCGTGATGGTGATAATATTCCTGCTAATTATAAGTTTTGTAGCCTCGACTGCTTTGTCAGTATTAAATAATTATCTATCAGCCCTCTGGGAACCTGCCTATATTATTTTGGCACAGACCTTAGAGTTTGCTATTTCTACTGGAGTGCTGGGGTTGCTCTTTGTCTTAATATTCAAATTTATGCCTGATTTAAAAATAAAATGGAAATCAGTGTGGTTGGGTGGATTTATTACTGCCATTCTTTTTAATTTAGGTAAGCAATTATTGAGTTTCTACTTTGGTCAAGCAGAGCCTGCTTCTACCTATGGAGCAGCGGGATCAGTGGTACTTATACTGTTGTGGGTATCCTATTCATGTCTCATCCTTTTCTATGGAGCATCATTTACCCGAGTGATTGCCGAAAGGCTCAACCATAAGGTCGAAACTAAAAAACAGTCGTTAATTGTTGAGGAGAGAGAAGTAGTGATAGAGAAGGGATCGGAAACTTCCAAAGACTAATCTTAAATTATAAAACCATGACACCGAAACGCAAAAAGATTTATATAATCTTACTTATCATTTTAATAATTCTAGTTGCATTAAGGATCGCATTGCCTTACATTGCCAAGAATTACATTAACAAACAACTTGATAATATTGAAGGATACCATGCTTCCATTGAAAGTCTCGATATGAGCTTATATCGTGGAGCCTTCGGAATTGGAGACCTACTCATTTATGAAGAAGCATCAGCCTCCCCTGATTCACCTTTTGTAAGACTACCCCGTCTAGATTTCAATATTGACTGGAGAGCATTATTCAAAGGGAAGATAGTTTCACAAGTCTATCTCGACGGACTGGAGGTGAATTTCACCAAGTACAAGGAGGAAACTACCCTTGAAGAAGATCCAAGGATCAATTTCGCTGAGGAATTACAGGAAATGAACCCTATAGAGATTAACAAATTGGAAATTACCAATGCGAAGATTGCTTACAAAGATCCTACTTCCTCCCCAACTGTCAATGTTTTTTTCGACAATTTCAATCTATATGCCAATAATCTCACGAATGTTCAGAATCCTGATATAGCCTTACCCGCAAATATAAAGATAAACTCAAAAGCCATGGGCAAAGGCAGTATGGCCATTTTTGCTGATTTAAATATTTTGAAAGCAATACCTGATTTTGATATAAATGTGTCCTTTGAGGAAATTGACTTGGTACGATTCAATGAATTTATGGAAGCTTACGCCGATCTCAACTTAGAAAGTGGTACATTCAATGTATACGCTGAAACTGTGGGCAAGGATGGGGCTGTGACAGGATATGTAAAACCGGTAATTGAGGACTTTTCAGTAGACACTGATCAAGAAGATAGAACTTTTTTTGAAAGGGTTTATGAAGGGGCTGTAGATATAGCTGCTGACATTCTTGAAAACAGAGAAAAAGACAGAATAGCTTCCAGAGTTGAAATTGATGGGAATATCAACAATGTGGAAACTGATATCTGGCAAACTGTATTTAGCTTACTTCGGAATGCCTTCATAGAAGCCTATTCTAAAGAGATTGAAAACGCAATTAATTTTGGGACTGAAAACCCTGATGAAAACCAATAAATCATAATGGACACAAATAATTTATTTAACGAATTGATCGAAAAACTGGAGGGCTGGTTAGTCACATTCGTGAGAATGCTGCCGAATATTGCTATAGCGTTATTGATACTTGTTATAGTCTTCTTTGCCGCACGATTGATTCGAAGAGTTACAAAAAATCAATTAATAAAATTTAGGGTTGATACAACCATTAGTGGATTCCTCTCCAGGATTTTATTCCTATTTATAATTATTATTGGGTTTATGGTCGCTTTATCGGTCCTGAATTTGACAGGTACAGTCACCTCTATCTTAGCAGGATTAGGAATTCTGGGTTTAGCGCTGGGCTTTGCATTTCAAGATACGGCAGCGAATTTTATGTCGGGAATATACATCACTTTCAAGCAACCATATGCTGTCGGGGATGTCATTGAAACGATGAATGGAACGATGGGGAATGTAACGGATATTAATTTGAGAGTTACCAAAATAAAGACCTTTGATGGGCCGATAGTATATGTACCCAACCGATTTCTTTTTCAAGAAGATTTCACTAATTTTACTGAGAATGGTTCGAGAAGATTAAAATTGTCCTGTGGCGTGAGCTATGGGGATGACTTGGAAAAAGTGGAAAAGATAGCCATTGAAGCGCTGTAAGATGCGCCAGGTAGAATCTCAACAGAGGAAATCACAGTACATTGGACAGAATTTGGTGATAGTTCCATTAATTTTACTGTGAATATTTGGCTGGATTATACCCGAGAGAATAAAGCTTTTATCACAGCCAAAAACTATAGTATAAAGAAGTTGAAACAAGCTTTCGACGACAACGATATCATGATTCCATTCCCTATCAGAACACTTGATTTTGGTATTAAAGGAGGAGTTCCTTTCAACGAAAATATATCCAAAGTGGATTTTGCAGGTAGAACTAAGGAATAGATTTTAATTCAAACTTATTTTTACCCTCAATTGCTTTACATCATGGTGCCATTAGGCACCTAATGTGGGTAGAAAATAAAATAGGATATTTGTCCGGTGCCCGTAGATACCGAATAATGTCGCTAGTTCATTTTAATTATAATGCATCAAATGACCTCGGATGAGGTCAAATTATGTTAGAAAAAACCAGTAGA
>CALCSX010000026.1 GCA_937894165.1 uncultured Saprospiraceae bacterium
ATTTCGATCTTCAGCCTTTATTAAATCTTAAACCCGGAACCTATAGGTTGAGAATAACCTCAACTTCATTAGGAGAAGCATGTTTTGAGGAAATAATGATTAAAATTGAAACGGATGATCTGCCCATGAATATTGAAAATGATTCCGCAACAATTAACATTAATACATTTTGGACAGGTAACGTGTTGGACAATGATACCGGAACTGGATTACGGATTATCTCCTATACACAGCCCCCCGATGGTACAGTAACTATGCAACAGGACGGAGAAACGCTATTTACTCCCGACTTGAATTTTGTGGGTATAAACTCTTTTAACTACACAGCGCAAGATACTTGTGGTGCTGAAATGACAGGCACAGTATTTATTGAAGTTGTACAAAATTGTTTGTTTACAGGAACCATCAATACATTGGCCGCCACCTGTGGAGAGAACGATGGCTCCGCTATGCTTACTTTATTCCCACCAATAGGGATATATCAAATAATGTGGTCATCCGGAGATATTGGTTTGGAAGCAAATAATTTGCCTTCGGGACAAATATCTGTCACGGTAACAGATGTTATCACAAATTGTATTAAGGTGTTTGTTAGTACTGTTGATGAAGTAGAACCAAAAATCGTGGACATAGTGGAAACTTCCCCCGCAAAATGCACAGGGGGAGGTAATATTTTCGGTAGTTTTGATAACTCTTATCCGGGACCCTATAGAATATGGGTTTTTAGAAATGGGGTTTTTGAAAATGACTTTGACTTTAGTGGTCCAACATTTAGTTTAGATGAGTTTTTTGAAATTATTCCGGGCAATTATACCATTATTGTGAGTAGTTTATCCTATAATCCCCAATGTTCTCAGAGGATATTCTTGGAAGTCGAAGAAGTGCCAACTGTGGTCATTACAAATAATGATACCTATGGAACTCCTGTAAATACAAGTGTATCCGGGAATGTCCTGAATAATGATATCGGTCAAGATTTAATATTATTAGATATATCAGTACCAGAAAATGGATCTATAACTTTCCTGGATAATGGGAATTTTACCTATACTCCAAAACCGGATTTTGTAGGATCTGAGATCATGACTTATACTGTTATTGATATTTGCCTCACCACTGAAATCGGTATTCTTCGAATTGTTGTGGAGGAAGAACCTACTATAGAAACTGAACACATACAATATCCTTTTATCAATAGATTCAATGACTCATTTGAAGAAAAATCCTTATCTTTTTATTTCAATACTTTAAATATTCAGCCTACAATAAACACTCAGGATTTAATAAATTCCGGAATTAACTATTCACCTCTTTATTCCTTTGGCTTGAATTCCATAGTACATAATGAGTCGAATAATTATCTGTTCAGTACCTCCATTTCATTTTTGAAACCAAGCTCAGCTGTAAATTCTTTAAATTCCCGTTATAATTACACCATGGAAGTTGGATTCGGGAAAATTATAAACATTTCACCTCGAATACAATTTTATTCGATGCTAGGATCGGGAATAAATCTTTTTAATAATACTAACCAAAATGGACAATTGACTCCCCTTTT
The DNA here is from genome assembly GCA_937894165.1 of uncultured Saprospiraceae bacterium. Lineage (GTDB taxonomy): Bacteria > Bacteroidota > Bacteroidia > Chitinophagales > Saprospiraceae > CALCSX01. Next base: position 1,559 of record CALCSX010000026.1, read on the forward strand.
AAATCTATCAAATGGACTATTAATTAATCTCAACAAATCATTTTCTTTAGGTGTCAGTCAAATTTATCGAGCAGGTATTAGACAAAATTTTAACATCTCTGAATTAAAATTATATAATAAATTTTAAGAATATTTGCAAATTTGAATAAATATTATTAATTTGCGTAATATTTAAATGGTTTCATACCAACGATCCATTTTTAATAGCCTGCCAAACTGAGATGTATATTTCGAACCTCGACATTTAGTGTTTTATATTTTGGAATCTAAATTTCAAAATCGACAAAAAAATATGAGGTACATCTACCTAATTCTATTGTGTTCAATGTTATTTTCCTGTGATCAAAGGATCACAAGGGAGGCTAATTTCGTTGAAGAGTTTGAAAACTTTGAGAATAAAATTGACACCTATAAGAAATCTGTAGTTCTAGTCAAAAATCAATATTATTATACCGGTCAATTTTCTAATGGTGAAAAAGTACATTTTTATTTAGATAAATCCGGTCAAGTAAAATATTACGACTCAAGAAAAAATGCAATTTCAGATCCAAGAATAGCTTATGGCACCGGATTTCTAATTTCCAGTGACGGCGAAATAGCAACGAATAGACACGTTATTAATCCCTTACAAAATGAAGAATCTATCAGAAAGGAATTGAATTCTCATTCTTTCAAAAAACTAAAGGCATCTACTTTTCAAATAGATTCAATTAATCAATTAATTGGTCGAATAGAGCTTATTTTAAAAGATAAAGCTGAGAAAGCGTATGTAAGTACTCGAAAGGAAATACTGGTCAATCAATTAGGGGAATTAAAATCAGATAGAGAGAAAATTCAGCGGCTTTTACAATCACCTCCTTTTGATCCCGATCAAACTTTCATAATAACAGAAAGAGTTAAATTGGAAGTCGTAATAGATAACACTGAAGAAACCAATGTTGCAAAGCTTGATTTTTATACCTGCGATGTCCGGAATGAATCTAAAGATTTAGATTTGGATTTAGCTATAATTGCTATAGAAAACGGGATGTATAAAACATCTTTCAATCATTTTATAGACCTTTCAAAAACAAAAACATATATAGAATCCTCACTTTCCGATGAAGTATTTATGATTGGATTTAGTTTGAATGTTACAGCAGGGAAGAATCCTGAGCAATTTATACCTGAAATAAGAAAAGGGAAGATCGAAAAACTTCCCAGTAGTAAAAGATTACAATATTCAATAGTCTCCTATCCGGGTTCGAGTGGAAGCCCTATTTTTGACCTCAAAGGAAATCTGGTTGCTGTAAATTTTGCAAAAACTTCTGACAATATGAACCTAAGTTTTGGGATACCGGCGCAATATTTACATGATTTGGATGAAAATCAGCTAATTTCGAGCTTGATAGATTCAACTATACAAAGATCTAAAGAAGAATTCACTTTGAAACCTGAAGATATTAATTTCAATCCCGAAAACAAATCTCCCTCAAAAGGAAAGAAATAGAAATAGTGTATTCTCTCCTAATACCACAACCATCTATTCCAAAACAATAAGTTCTTCAAATTTCCTGCTCTTCAGTCAATATTGTACTTTTGCAGCAGTAAAAAACTATTGATGACCTTTACTGTAAAACTCACTCAATTCGAAGGTCCATTTGATCTCCTCCTCTATTTTATTGAGAGGGATGAATTGGATATTAATAATATTCCTATTTCAAAGATCACCCACGATTTTTTGGACTATATACATCAGTTAGAAAATCTTAATATTGACTTGGCAAGTGAGTTTATTCTTGTTGCTGCAACTTTAATGAGAATTAAAGCAAAATTATTATTGCCGCGCAGGGAAGTAGATGAGGCAGGGAATGAAATTGATCCTAGAGAGGAATTGGTACGTAAACTTCTTGAATACAAGAGGTATAAATCCATTTTTGAAGAGATGAGAATGCTGGAAGAGGAAGCTTCGGGCAGGACTAAAAGAGGAAATATTACAGATGAGTTGGAGGAATTAGCCAATAAAGCATTAGTTGATGCAGAAATGGAAAATCTTACGCTTTATAGACTGCTTCAGGTGTTCGAACAGATTATGGAGAGGATGAACCAACCGCAAATCAAAACTACTCACAAAGTATACAATTACCCTTATTCCATTGCCGGTCAACAAGAGTTTATCTTAAATATTATCAGAACGAATAAAAGATCTCATTTTGAAGATATATTTTTAGATCTTGAAAACAGGATTCACGCTATTACCACCTTTTTGAGTCTTTTAGAATTACTAAATCAGGCAATGATTCGACTAGTTCAAGGTGAGGGAATAAATAACTTTTATCTGGAGGAAAATGTAATTGGAGATGAGGAAGAATAAATATTTAAATTTTCGGTAAGCATGAATCCAAAATTAAAGCTGGTCAAACCGGAAGAAATGATCCTTGTACAGGATATGGCCGCAAGAATCTGGCCTTATGCATACGGTGAAATATTAAGCTCCGAACAGATAGACTATATGCTTGAAAAAATGTACTCAATTTCAGCATTAATTAACCAGAAAGAAGATGGAGCTCACTTCTATTTTATCAATATCTTAAATGAAAAAGTTGGATTTATCAGCTATACAAATAGAAAAGACGATTTCTACATTAATAAATTTTATCTTTTACCTTCTCAGATGGGTAAAAATATAGGAACAGAAGTTTATAGAGAACTTGAAAAAATTATGCAACCTGCAAAAGCTGTTCGTCTGAATGTGAACAGATATAATATAAAAGCTATAAATTTTTATTTTAAATTAGGTTTTAGGATTGAGTCATTTGAGGACATAAAAATAGGCGCGGGATTTGAAATGAATGATTTTGTCATGCACTCTAATCCCTGACGCCTTATAAAAAAAAGTTACCCCTAACTAATTTTTCACTGTAATAAAAAGCTGCTGTGAAAAAGTTTCAACATTTGTAACAAAAGACGAATCTCTTGTGCCCTTAATCAGGTCTATGTTGTTAACTAAATAGCCGCCTTTGATGGAAATATCCTCATTGATTTCATCCTCAATCCAATTGATTAGAAAATCAGAACCATCCATAATTTGTTCGGAAACATTTTCCCGATTACATATACATTTAACTATTCTCTTAGTATCCGCTTCAATTGTAAGCTCCATTTGCGTGCAAGTCACCTCAATTGGATTAAAATTTTCAGCCTTTACTGGAAATAAAAACAATATACTACAAAAAATGCTAATAAATACAATTTGCAATAATTTTTTCATAATTTATTTTTTAGAGATTAAATATTTCTTTAAAATATATAATTTATAACATTAAACTAGTTAAAATATTGTTAAGATCTAAATTTTTTAAAATAAAAATTCAATATACGAAAAAAGGAGCTCGTAAAAGCTCCTTTCAAAAAAATATCAATTAAAATTTTAATTTCCTAAGGCAGCCGCACCCCCCACGATTTCTGAAAGTTCATTAGTAATTGCTTCCTGTCTCGCTTTGTTATAGTTGATTTTCAATTCCTTCAAAAGTTCACCTGCATTGTCGGTAGCTTTATCCATTGCTGTCATACGCGCTCCATGTTCAGAAGCATGTGTATCCAAAAGATATCTTTGAAATTGCACTTGCAAAATACTTGGAACTAATTCAGTCAATAGTTCATCTTTTCCGGGCTCAAAAATATAATTTGCTTGCGACTTTTTAATTTCATCACTGGAAGGAATGACAATAGGTAAGAATTGATCTGCAGTGGGATCTTGCATGGCAGCATTCTTGAATTTACCATACACTACTTTCACCTCATGATAAATATTCGATAGGAACTTATCGATTATATCTCGCGAAATGGGTCTGACTTTATCATAAGTCAAATCTGAGAATAACGTTACGTGATCTGTAATAAATGGAACATCAGTATATCTTTTTCTGAAAAAATCATAACCTTTCTTCCCGATAAAAAGCATCGTAACATTTCCCTCCGCTCTTTGCTCAGCATAGGTAACTTCAACTAATTCCGTCGCTTTCTTAATAATATTCGTATTAAAAGCTCCCGCTAGTCCTCTGCTCGATGTAACAACAACCACAAGAACTTTCCTTCTATCCTCTAAACCTGCGTAGGCAGAAAGTGAATCATCAGAACGGTCTGAAAGTATATTATGTAATATTACCATCAAACGGTTTGAATAAGGGCGGATTTTAGTAATAGCATCTTGTGCTCTTCGCAGTTTAGCGGCAGAGACAAGTTTCATAGCTTTAGTAATCTGTTGTGTGGACATTACAGATTTAATTCGCTCCCTTACTTCCTTAAGATTAGCACCCATGGTACAGATTTTATTTTTATGAAATATTCAATGAATATGTCAATAATTAAATTTATTTACCGAATTGCTCAGAAAGATTCAATGCAAGATTCTTCACTATTTCCAAGTCGGCATCAATTAATTTACCGGCTTTGAAGTTTGCAAGAATCTGTGGATGATTATTTTCAAGTTCCATCAAGAAAGTCGCTTCGAATTGAGTCACCTTGTTTACAGGCACTTTTCTAATTAGATTATTAGAAGCTAAGTAAATTATAGCTACCTGCTTTTCTACAGAAAGTGGACTAAACTGGGGCTGCTTCAATACTTCAACGCTTCTCGCACCTTTATCAAGAATTGATGTAGTAGCTGCATCTAAATCAGAACCGAATTTTGAAAATGCTTCCAACTCTCTATATTGAGCCAAATCAAGCTTCAAAGTACCTGATACTTTTTTCATTGATTTGATCTGCGCACTACCCCCTACTCTTGAAACTGAAATACCAACGTTGATCGCCGGTCTAACACCTGCATTAAACAAGTTAGATTCAAGGAATATCTGACCATCCGTAATGGAAATAACATTGGTCGGAATATAAGCAGAAACGTCACCCGCTTGTGTTTCGATAATAGGCAAGGCTGTCAATGAACCTCCTCCGCGAACGATACCTGCATTCTTTAAAGAATCCGGCAAATCATTCATATTTTGGGCTATAGAATCATTATTGATAACTTTAGCTGCTCGCTCCAAAAGTCTTGAGTGAAGGTAAAAAACATCACCCGGATAAGCTTCCCTGCCCGGAGGTCTTTTCAACAATAATGATACCTCACGATAGGCAACTGCCTGCTTTGATAAATCATCATAAATAATCAAGGCCGGTCTTCCTGTATCTCTGAAAAACTCCCCAATAGCTGCCCCTGCAAAAGGTGCATAATATTGCATAGGAGCAGGGTCTGCAGCTGAGGCAGAAACAATAACCGTGTATGGCATCGCTCCATTATCTTCCAAAGTCTTAGCAACCTGTGCCACTGTTGAAGCTTTTTGTCCCGATGCTACATAAATGCAATATACAGGCTCACCTCTATCATAAAATTCTTTCTGATTGATAATTGCATCAATAGCAATGGCTGTTTTCCCTGTCTGACGGTCACCAATAATCAACTCTCTCTGACCTCTTCCGATCGGAATCATCGCATCGATAGATTTGATACCCGTCTGTAAAGGCTCACTTACCGGCTGACGATAGATAACACCCGGTGCTTTTCTTTCGATTGGCATTTCGTAAGTAACACCTGCTACTTCTCCTTTACCATCGATAGGCTGTCCTAGCGTGTTCACTACTCTTCCCAAAAGCCCTTCACCAACCTGGATAGACGCGATTTTACCGGTTCTTTTAACTCTTGAGCCCTCACGTACTCCTTCAGAAGAACCTAGAAGTACCACACCCACGTTATCTTCCTCAAGGTTAAGTACTATCGCCTGAACTCCGGTTTCAAACTCCACCAGTTCCCCGGCTCTAGCTTTCAATAATCCGTATACTCTGGCGATTCCATCACCTACCTGCAATACGGTACCAACTTCTTCTAGTTGCGACTCAGTCTCAAATCCAGACAATTGTTGCTTAAGAATTGCTGAAATTTCATCGGCTTTGACATCAATCATGCTATGTGATTTTAATTATAATTCAATTTATTAATCTTAATTCTTTATTACATGTTTTCTCATCCTTTTCAACTTCCCTTGAATTGAATTATCGATCCTTAAATCTCCAACTTCAATTACAAATCCGCCTATCAATTCAGAGTCCACTACTTCTGTAATATTTAAATTCTTTCTAGTTATTTTGGTACTTAAAAGTTGATCCTTAATAGCATCTACTTCTGCCCTCTCCAATGTATTAGCAGAAATGATTTTCACTTCTGACATTTCCTTCAATACATTATACTGTTCATAAAATGCGGAACATATTTCCGGAATGTAGCCTTCTCTTCCCTTTTTGATAATCAGCTCGAAGAAGGATTGGGTCAGCTTATCTAAATTATCCTTAAAAATAGCTTTAAAAATAGATATTTTCTTTGAGCTATGTATTATAGGGCTTTGAAGCAATAAAGCAAACTCCTTATTTTTACTTACTAGCTCCACTGATCTAATGTCCTCAAAAATAGTTTCCACCTTCCCGGCTTCAACGGCAAGGTCAATGATAGTTTTAGCATATCTGGAAGCAATTCTGGCTACTGACATAAATATATCTTTAGTTAAGCTTAATATCCTTTACTAAGCTGGTTACCAATTCTTTTTGTGCAGATTTATCACTCAATTCTTTTCTAAGAATTTGCTCAGAAATATCAATAGCGAAAGAAGCTACTTGATTTTTCATATCTTCCAAAGCTGCTCTCTTTTGTGATTCGATCTCCACTCTGGCCTGCTGCGCAATTTTATTCGCTTCTTCTTTGGCCTTCTCCTTACTTTCACGAATCATTTTATCGCTGATTTCCTTCGCTTCTGACAAAATCCTTGTCTTCTCAGCTCTAGCTTCTTGCAATAATTTCTCGTTCTCAGATTTAAGATTGGAAAGCTCAGCTTTAGCTACTTCAGCAGCATTTAGCGCATCCTGAATATCATTCTCTCTGGTCTTTAATGCATTTGCTATAGGCTTGAATGCCATTTTGCCGACCACTATCCAAAGTGTTATAAACACCAATGAAGTCCAAAAAATTAGACCCGGATCCGGTTTTATTACGTCGAAAGATGCTAAAATCAACATATTATTTTGATTTAAATGATTTAATACTTTGAAATCAGTCCCGGACAACCAACCGTTGCCCGGGTTCTGATACATCTAAAATTTCCTTGGTTGATTAGCTACTCAATAGAGCAACAACAACTGCGAAAAGAGCAACCGCCTCAACGAATGCTGCAATGATCAACATAGCAGTTCGGATATCACCCACAGCTTCAGGCTGTCTAGCGATAGATTCCAAACCCTTAGCTCCGATCATCCCGATTCCGATTCCTGCTCCTACTGCTGCGATACCAGCTCCAATTGCACTGTACATAGTTAATGTATTTAAAAATGATTAAATAATATCTTAATGATGCGCCTCTTCGGTGGCAGCGCCTATATAGGATGCTGTCAAAATCGTAAAGATAAACGCTTGTATTAGTCCTACAATTACTTCAATAATATTCATGAAGGCTGCAAATGGTATTCCTAGTGCTATACCTCCTATTGATCCACCCACATTCTGCCCCGCATTTCCAAATACGAATATTAAACCGATCAAACTCAATATGATAATGTGACCTGCCGTAATGTTTGCAAACAAACGTATCATCAAGGAAATCGGCTTTGTGAATAATCCAATGATTTCTATCGGTGCTAAGAATATTTTAATTGGAATCGGAACGCCCGGCATCCAAAAAATATGCCCCCAGTATGTCTTATTGCCATTCAAATTAGTCACAATAAATGTGATCACTGCCAATGTCAATGTTACACTTATATTTCCTGTCACATTGGCACTACCCGGAAAGAATGGAATTAAACCCATTATATTTACAAACCAGATAAAGAAAAACATTGTCAATAATAATGGCGTGAATTTCAACCAACGATCTCCCAGCAAAGGCTTACAAACATCGTCAATTATAAAGACGATTATCGGCTCAAAAAATGATTGCTTGCCCTTTGGTGCTAATCCTACTCTTTGTTTGTAAGATCTCGCAATACTTAGAAATAACCATACCATAAGTATCATTACCAATAAAAGCGTAAATACATTCTTAGTAATAGAAAAATCCCAAAAGGACGTTGCTCCTAATAGGGTCGTTGGATATTCAACATCATATCTTTGTCCATTGGACATAATATAATACTGCTCTACACCATCCGTTTTTTCAAAATGTACATGGTCAATATCTTGTTTGCCCATAGGAAAAGAGCCATCGGAAATTCTTCTTACATCTCCATGATAGGTTACATACCTGTTGTAGGCATAATGACCATGATCGAAAATGTTAGACATAAAGACTTCAAGCCCATTGTCCTCAGAATACAAAATACATGGTAGTGGAATAGAAAAATGACCGAATAGATGAAATTCATTCGCGTCATTGATGTGATTCAAAATAAGAGACTTAACATCATACTTATCTCCATCCGGTGCTTCTACAACATCATGTTCGTCAGCACTCATAGATAAAGACTCCTCTAAATCATTTTGCGCATTTAATACAAAAATACTTAATACAAAAATAAAGAGGTAAATAGCTATGTTCTTCATATAAATCTAAATGTATTTTTGCCAAAGAAGTCTCATTCGTCATCTGCTTGAAAGCTTAAAACTGAATTGATCCCTCAAAACCACCGCAAAGGTACATATTCATCAAATATAAAAAAAGAAATTTCCTATAATTTAGCACTTATTAGTGCACTTTAAAAAACCCCGATCTTTATATAGGAAAAAAACTATAATTTATAGAATTAGATTCTTTCCGATAAAAATTCTGCCAAACTTACTTATCTCTATTCCTGAACTATCAGAATAAAAGATTTAAAAATAATTTTGAATAATTCTTAACGCTAAATCATTCAAGTTGAAGCACCTAAACTTCAGGGTTCAAAAAAATACTCCTCATTTCATATCAAAATAAAATTGGGAGATTCTCATGGAGGAAGACAAATTAACCAAATAGAATAAAATCCACTCATAAAAAAAGGGGATTAAATATCCCCTCTTTTATTTTAAATTTCCTATCTGGCAAATGAGGTTGCCCGTTTCTCTCTGATCACAGTCACTTTTATTTGACCGGGATACTGCATTTCGTCTTGAATCCTTTGAGATATCATGAATGACAAATCATCTGCATATTGATCAGAAACTTTTTCACTTTCTACAATGACCCGTAATTCTCTTCCGGCCTGCATAGCATATACCTTTTGAACGCCCTCATAAGTCAGTGCCAAATCTTCCAATTCACCAATTCTCTTGAGGTAGGATTCCAATATTTCTCTTCTCGCTCCCGGTCTCGCTCCTGAAATAGCATCACATGCCTGGACTATCGGAGAAATGATATTATTCATTTCAATTTCATCGTGGTGAGCACCGATTGCATTTACAACAGATGGATGTTCATTCACTTTCTCTGCTAACTTCATACCCAAAATAGCGTGGCTCAATTCTGTTTCCTCCTCTGCTACCTTTCCAATATCATGAAGAAGTCCTGCCCTCTTCGCCATCTTGATCTGCTTGCTATTTAAGCCTAATTCCGCTGCCATAATGGCACAAAGGTTTGCAGTCTCCTTGGAGTGCTTCAGAAGATTCTGACCATAAGAAGATCGGAATCTCATTCGACCTACCATTTTTACCAGCGCAGGATCAAGACCATGAATATCTAATTCAATTACTGTTCTTTCTCCAATTTCAATTATTTTTTCATCCAACTGCTTTCTGGTCTTTTCTACGACTTCTTCAATCCTTGCAGGGTGAATTCTACCGTCAGCTACCAGTTTTTTCAGTGAAAGCCTGGCTATTTCTCTTCTAATAGGATCAAAAGATGAAATTACGATTGCTTCTGGCGTGTCATCCACAACAAACTCTGCACCGGTAGCTGCCTCCAATGCTCTTATATTCCTTCCTTCTCGACCGATAATCTGTCCTTTGATATCATCTGATTCAAGATTAAATACAGAAACCGTATTTTCAATCGTGTACTCAGCGCACATTCTTTGAATGGACTGGATCACTATTTTCTTGGCTTCCTTATTAGCGTTTAACTTAGCTGTTTCGATGGTATTTTTAGTTAGCGCCATTGCATCCAATTCTGCTTTGCCTTTAACGGCTTCGAGAAGCAATTCTTTAGCCTCAGATTCGCTCATTCTGGCCAATTTTTCAAGGGTTTTGATCCTTTCATCATTGGCAGCATCTAATTCCGATTTCTTTTTCTCAACAATTTTAATCTGCTTTTCGAGATTTTCTTTGATTAAAACTATCTCTGATTCTTTGGCTTGTAGATTCTCTTCCTTATCCGTGTAACTCTGCATTTTTGCTTGTAAATCCTTCTCTTTTGCAGCAACTTCCAGTTCACGTTCCTTAATAGAAATCTTATACTGATTTTTCTCCTCTTCAAAGGAAGACCTTAATTCATTGTAACGATCTTTAGCTTCTTGGATTTTTTTCTGCTTGATCTGCTCGTGCTTATGTTCAGCTCTAGCAACAACCTTTTCTGCTTTATTTTCAGCTTCATCTACGATTCTTTTAGCAGAAAGCTTAGCTTCTGCAAGCGCGAGATCAGATTTTTTGTTGATATCTTCAATAGCCGCATGATTTGATTTTTTTAAGGTTACTCGCATCACAAGATACCCTACGATTAGCCCTAGAACGAGCCCGACTATTCCATAAATTCCTATCTCCATTTTTTCATATTTTATATATTTAGAATAATAATTGCCTTATTTACTCCATATATATAAACTACAAAAATGAGTCCTAACCTAATACAGAATCCAAATACGTATTGAGACCTATAATCTTATCAGAGATTTCTTTTTCAACTTCAGGATCAGAGAATGTCTTCTTATGAGACTCTACTGCATAAGTCAAAAGTGCCATTGATAGACAATCTTGCTTATCCCTGTTCTTGTAAGTTAATTGAAATTCCTTGATTTTATCGTTAATTTCCTCTACTACTCCTCTAATAGCAACTTCATCCTCAGATTTAATCCGAAGAGGATATGATCGACCTGCGATCATAACATTTATATTTTTGCTATTTGGTACGTCATTCATATTCACAATGTTTGAGCCAATTCGATACATTTTTCAATGTCTGCGATATATTGATCTATCTCCTTGCGTATTCTGTTGATATCTAAATTAGTCCCCTCACCGGATTGTACAGCATTGTCTGCTTCCAATATGCCCGTTGGCGGGTGCACTTCATTTTGTGGCTTATTATATATGTTGATTTTATTGTCTGTTGAATCTAAATGCTGTCTTAATTTAATATTTTCTTCAATTAACATCATGTTCTCGCGCTTCAGATATTCATGCTGCTGCGCAAGTTTCCTCAATTTGAGTTCTATCGATCCTAATTTGTTTATTAAAGTTTGCATCACGCCAAAGATACAGTTATTTGAGCAAAAAAAATATTTTGTTAATTAATTTCTTATTTCAGCTGAAAGCCGCTTCGATAATTGTTCTCGTATTTTAGTTGTTAAACCTTCTATCTCTTTATCCGTAAGCGTTTTGGTCTGATCCTCAAATCCCACACTTATCGCATAACTCTTTTTCCCGTCTCCCACATTTTTGTCATCTCTGTAAATATCGAAAAGTGTACATGATTTCGCAAATGGCTTTCCGGAGTTCAGAACTATTTTTTCTATTTCTTCAAATTTTGTCGTTTCTTCAATAACAAGGGCAAAGTCCCTATAAACACTTGGATACTTCCCTACTTCAGTAATAGTCTGACTGCTTTTCTTTAAAATTTTAAATATATTATCCCAATGAATCAATCCTACAAACACCTCATCTTTAATGCCGAAATATTTAAGTAATTTATTATTTACACTACCTAAGGAAATGATTTCTATTGGTCCTAAGCCCCATCTTTGTCCAAACATAAAGGCATCATTATTAATATCACTAACCTGATATTTTTCTATCCCTAAAGCACTTAGGACATTATTTAAAGACGACTTAAGATCAAAAAAATCATATTTTCCATTATATTCTTTTCTCCAATGATCGGGATTTTTCTTGCCCCACATCGTCAAGGCAAGTTGCTGGATTTCCTCATATTTGTCTCCGGATTTTAAATATTTCTTACCGAATTCAAAGAATTTTGCACCTTTTTGCTGTCTATTTTGATTGTACTGAAGGTTTTCAAGAACGGAAAATAGCATGCTAGGTCTGAGAATATCTAAATGTGTATTTGAAGTATTGTTGACATATACCAACTCATCCTCACTTGGAAAACCTAAATCTTTAACATATTTTGACTGAGAAAATGAAAGTGACATTGCTTCCAAATATCCGCCACCATGAAGTAAGTCGGATATCTTATTTTTCAAGCCTAAATCAGTAAATAATTCAGGCGCAAGATTGGGAACTTGCATAAACTGCGGCAACTCCACTTTATTCAGACCAAAAATCCGCAACACCTCCTCAGCGACATCTGCCTGTCTCGTAACGTCTGTTTTATAGGTAGGCACAGCCAATTGCATCATAGGGAAATTCAACTGCTTAATCTCAAAATCAAGACAGGAAAACATATGAGTATATTCTGATTCAGTCATTTTTATACCCAGCAATTTATTGATTGAATCACATTCGATATCTATGAGGGATCTTTCAATTTTTTCTGGATAAAAATCTTCCACCCCTGATGCAACTTCACCTCCTGCTAATTGCATTATCAAATCTGTTGCTCGAGCTAGTACGATTTGGCAAGCATTCGGGTCAGTCCCCTTTTCGAATGTTTTTGCAGCATCTGTTCTTAGATCATGTCTCATGGATGTTTTACGAATCCATTTAGGATCGAAATAGGCACATTCCAAAATAATATCTACTGTATTGTCAGTAACTCCGGAAGTTTTCCCTCCATAAACACCGGCAAGGCACAAGCCATTGCCTTCGGCGTCAAGAATCATTAGATCAGAATCTGATAACTCAACTTCTTGATTATCTAGTGTTACGAATTTACTTCCTTTAGATACAGTATCGACAACAATTTTATGGTCTTTAACTTTGCCGGCATCGAAGGCATGTAGCGGATGGCCCATCTCATGTAGAACAAAATTAGTTACATCTACGACATTATTGATAGATTTTAAGCCAATACTATTTAATCTTTTTCGCAACCAATCGGGAGAGGATTTAACTTCAATGCCCGAAATAAGCACAGCCGAGTATCGAGGGCAGGCATTTGAATTTTTTACATCTATATTTAATTTAGAGGCATTCGCAGATGTCAGAACTTTAGTTTCCGGAAGTTTCAAACCTCCATTTGAAATGCTATTGTATTGAAGGAAAGCCCCTAAATCCCGCGCTACACCAATATGAGAATTTGCATCAGAGCGATTGGGAGTAAGTCCTATTTCAAAGACATAATCTGACTCTAATTTGAAATATTTGGCTGCAGCTTGGCCAACTTCCGCGTCCGGATCGAGCACCAAGATTCCATCATGACCGCTTCCTAGACCTACTTCGTCTTCAGCACAAATCATTCCGGAAGATTCAATTCCTCTAATTTTAGCCTTCTTTATTTGAAACGCATCACCTTGACTAGGATGAATTGTTGTGCCGGGTAATGCTACTACCACCTTTTGTTCGGGTGCAACATTGGGTGCTCCGCAAACTATTTGATAAAGCTCCTCCGCTCCTACATCAACAAGTGTTACTTTGAGCTTATCCGCATTCTCATGAGGTATTGCGGAAACGACTTTCCCTATTACCAATCCCTTCAAACCTCCTGCTATGCTCTGCACTTCCTCTACACCTTCTACTTCCAGTCCAAGTTCAGTCAAATATTCGGATATCTGATCGACAGAAAGATCAATATCAATATATTCGCGCAGCCAACTAAGGGATATCTTCATAAAAGCAATTTTTTGAAAGGCAAATATACAAATATGAAGTAAAATTATAGGAGGCTCTGTATTTAAATTAAATACTCCTAAAAAGAATATGATTTTCATAAAAAAGGAATTGAATGCAAGCACTCAATTCCTGATTCCCCCATAATGAATATCACCGATTGTATTTCTACAACAAATGATATCAGATCTTTATGTAAACGTTACCCACTTTACTATAGCACGTTTTCTACACTTTTATCAAATATAAAAATTATCAGTGGAATTAGGATAATTTAATGGAAATAATTTGAAAATTATAATAAAAGATTCAAAACCCACCGTAAAGAAGTATTATATTGAAAGATCAAATGACTTCAATATTGAAATTTCTTCACTCCTTTTTAAAACGATATTTTGCTGATTACTAAAATAATTATTTTTGAATATTATTAATATCTCATATTCCAATAAGGGTTTCTCTTAGCTTGAATACTCTCGGCAATATATTTCTGAGCCATGTCCGAGTATTGCGCTAAAGTTTGATTCTTGCCCTTCATTTTTTTGGGAAGACTTACCTCTTCGGATTTATAATTGAGCTCAATGGAAGTGGCCGTAATGACCGCATCTCCACCATTAATTTCGATCTCTAATATAACCCCCGGCAGCCCACCATAGCCTTCGGGTCCAAATCTATATGGTATTTCATCTGTAAACCAAGCATGAATGACTTGATTCTTAACAGGATCTTTGGTTTCGGCCAACATACAAACATAGCCGTTAACATCTTTGATTTTATCTAATATTTTCCATTTAGGAAACTCCCATTCGTCCTTAACTATATAATTTTGACCTCCAAATTCTAATAAATCAATACGCTCTCCAGCAACAAGGTCTCGAAAAGACCAAAATTCACTCCTCCTCCAATTGCTATTATTTTGTTCATCCTCAGCATAAGTATAGATACTTCGATCCTTATTCATAATCAATTGATAAGGCATGCCCCCCTGAGAACCTCTCCTTCTCGATCCCCATGTCAGATCCATTCTATCTATTTCTTCTCTAGTCATAATATTCAACTTGGAGACAATACTGATATAGTCCTCTGTCCGTTCATAAACTATTTTTGCTTCACTGATGACAGTTGAATCCTGACCTTTCGATCTTCCAATGAAAGTCCCAATCATTAATAGAAATAACAGAATTTTAATCATATCTAACTGAAATTAAACTAGTTATATTTTTTTTTAAAACCACCCTCTACGATTATCAGTACCCGCAGTGATTCCTCTCATATTATAAGTAAATGAAAGCATAAAATATTGTGCGAGTGTGGTAGTAGCAACTTCACGAACACTGTTGGCATCGGCCGCTTGCGAAATTGCCTGGTTTCTATCGAATATGTCAAAGCCTGAAAGTCTTAACTCTCCGCGATTGTCTTTTAAGAATACTTTATAAATAGAAAGATTTAAAATCGGGATTCTAGTATCGAAGTCAAATCTCTCATTTTGGAAAATCCTGTAATCAAAATCTGAGTTAAAGTAGATGCCCCAAAACAATCTGGCATTTAGGGTGGCACTATAATTTTGGTTAATAATTTTTTGGTTCTGCGATGTGTTAATCGAATAGGTTACATCTGTGATGGACAAATTACTGCTCAGGAAGAAGGAAAACCTTTCTATAGGGGTTAAATTAATTCTAAGACCCATCCTATTTCCCAAAGTATTTGTGGTATTGTCAACATTATTAACCAATGTAAATGACCTTGAGAAATTTGGACTATAATTTGTATTGATTGTTAATTTGTTTTTTATTATTGGGAATCCAAATGACAAATAACCACCAAGGCTGTGTCTGTATTTATAATTAATAGGTCTTGTCGTTGTCACATTCTGTTCATCTACTACCTGTTCTTGGATAATTGGAGAATCGGTGTAGGAATAGGACAAATTGCTAAATAAATTTATAAACTTCATAGGGTTAAAACTCCTGAATCTCAAATTAAGATTATGATTAAAAGTAGGTAGCAAGTTAGGATTCCCTTCTCTTATAAATAGCGGATTACTATTATCCACGATGGGTTGAAGTTGATCAAAAGTGGGGACGGTGTTGTCCATAATATAGTTGAAACCGACATTTTGATTCCTTTTGATATTGTAATCTGCACTGAAGTAAGGCGAAACCGCATTGAAAGTATTATCTACATTACCTTCAAAGCCAAAATTGCCTCCTGATCTAAATTGTCCTAACAATCTATACTGTTGTAAAGACGCGCCTGATTGAACGTTCCATGATTCGAAAGTGTATCGAATTGAGCTTCCTACACGGTTAAAAATGGTAGTATTATTCGTAAATCTTGTTAAAGAATCATTCAGAACAAGTTGATCTTCTACGACATCACTAAGAATTCTGTCATTTGTGCTATTATTATGGCTATAGTTATAAAATGTTTCCCAATAAAACCTTTTACCAATAGGCTCTACATAAATAGCATTTAACTTTAGTTCTTTATCGACACCTTCACTTACGATTCTTTGGTCTTGGGTTAGGATGCTTTCTATATTTTCATTCTCATCGTAGTAAATATTATCAGCCAATTGACTTGAATTTGTTGTGTTATCCACATATCCATATGATGCACTTAATCCCATGCTTCGACCGGGTTTCATAAATTTGC
>CALCSX010000027.1 GCA_937894165.1 uncultured Saprospiraceae bacterium
AATGGTGATCCTATTGAAGATGAAGCTGAGGAAGAAGTGCCATTAGATCCGGATGCCTTCAATCCAATGATCACAAGTACTAAAACAGCAGATGTATCCTTCTTCATGAATGTTGGTCAGGTAATAA
This sequence comes from uncultured Saprospiraceae bacterium, assembly GCA_937894165.1. Classification (GTDB taxonomy): domain Bacteria; phylum Bacteroidota; class Bacteroidia; order Chitinophagales; family Saprospiraceae; genus CALCSX01. Next base: position 128 of record CALCSX010000027.1, read on the forward strand.
ATTATATTATTGAAGTGACCAATTCAGGAAATGTAACCCTTTATAATGTAGAGGTAGTTGATGACCTTACAGGTGATATGTTTAGTGTAGATACTTTATTGGTTGGTCAGACGGAATCCTTTATGGTTGAATATACTATAACTCAAATGGATTTTGACAATGAGCTGGTAACGAACATAGCAACTACAACAGCTGAAGATCCTAATGGAGATCCTGTGGAGGATACAGCAGAGGAAGAAGTTCCTTTAAATCCTGACAATTTTATACCATTGTTAAGCTCCACGAAAATAGCAGATGTTGTTTTCTATCAAGCTGTTGGAGATATTATCAACTATACCATAGAAGTTACGAATTCAGGAAATGTTACTCTTTATAATGTTGAAGTAGTGGATGATCTTACAGGTGATATGTTCAGTGTGGATACACTTTTGGTAGGACAGACGGAATCCTTCATTGTGGACTATACCGTTACTCAAATGGATATGGACGATGGAATAATTACAAATATTGCTACTATTACTGCAGAAGATCCTAATGGAGATCCTGTGGAAGACGAAGCTGAAGAGGAAGTTCCATTGGATCCCAACGCATTTAATCCAATGCTGACCACAGAAAAGACTGCTGATGTTTCATTCTATGAAGCAGTTGGTGATAACATAAATTATACAATTGAGGTAACAAATTCGGGCAATATAACCTTGTATAACGTCGAAATTGTAGATGATTTGACAGGGGATATGTTCAGTATTGATACATTGATGGTGGGACAGACAGAATCTTTTATAGTAAATTATTTCGTCACTCAGATGGATATGGATAACGGCTTAATAACAAATATAGTTACTGTTACTGCCGAAGATCCTAACGGAGATACGATTGATGATGAAGCCGAGGAGGAAGTGCCTTTAGATCCTAATGCATTCAACCCAATGTTGACAACGATAAAAATTGCTGATGTATCCTTTTATGAAGCTGTCGGAGATATAATTACCTATACCATAGAAGTTACAAACTCGGGAAATGTAACATTATTTAATGTTGAAGTTATAGATGACCTGACCGGTGATATGTTTAGTGTTGATACACTAATGGTAGGACAGACAGAAACTTTTATGGTAAGTTATACTGTCACGCAAATGGATATGGATTTTGGCTTAATCACCAATATTGTGAATGTCACAGCAGAAGATCCTAATGGAGATCCAATTGATGATGAAGCTGAGGAGGAAGTACCTTTAAACCCGGATGCATTCAATCCAATGTTAACAACTACCAAAATTGCGGATGTAATTTCGTACGAAAATGTTGGTGATTTAATTACATACGAAATAAGTGTTTCGAATTCAGGAAATGTAACACTTTACAATGTTTTAATAACTGATGATCTAACAGGTGATATGTTTTCTATTGATACATTGATGGTAGGTCAGACGGAATATTTTGAAGTTACTTATACTGTAACTCAACAGGATCTTGATAATGGATCAATTACCAATATTGTCAATGTTACTGCTGAAGATCCAAATGGTCATCCTATAGATGACATGGATGATGAGGAAGTTGACGCTGATCAAATAATTGATCTTGTAATCACGAAAGTTGCAGACACTGAATTTTATACTTTTGAAGGTCAAGAGATTCAATATACCATCACAGTGGAGAACAATGGGAATGTGAATTTATTTAATATTGAGATAACAGATCCGCTTATAAATTTCATGTTCACTCAGGATACACTGGCACCGGGCGAAGTCTTAATGTTCACTGAAAGCTATTTTGTTACTGTCGATGATTTAACTAATACGTCAATAGTTAATATTGTAACTATTGTAGCAGAAGATCCATCAGGCGAAGAAATTGAAGAAACTGCAGAAGAAGAAGTATTCAACGGTATAGAAGGGGAGATTTCGATCATGAAATCAGCGGATGTAAATAGTTATAATATGGTAGGTCAAACTATTAATTATACACTTACTGTTGAAAATATTGGAGTTACTCAATTGTTTGATGTGGAAGTGTCGGATCCTTTGACCGGGTTTACTACCTCAATTCCAACATTACAGCCTGGCGAAGTGCAAGTATTTATGACTTCTTATACAGTACTTCAAAGTGATTTAATAAACGGTGAAATCACTAATATTGCTACGGTAGAATCTGAAGATTTTCTTGGAAATCCTGTAACAGATAGTGACACCCTTACAATAATGGGAGAGCTTTGTGTTTCCCCTCCAATGTGGGTTGGTACACTACCTCCTTCGATGACGGTTAATTGTGATGAAGTTCCGGATCCTGCAATATTAGAAGCAGAAAATGATTGCGATGACATCACCATAGAATTTGAGGAAGTTAGAATTGATGGAGATTGTGATTATAATTATGTATTAATTCGAACATGGACAGCGACTACTTTATCAGGACTCAGCATTACTTATGAGCAAACCCTCACAGTAATTGATGACCAAGGACCGGAAATTACAATTACACATCCTTTATTTTCCAACATTATAGGTGGAATTATAGAGATCGAATGTAATGCAAATGACGAATCTTGGATTTTCCCTAACCTAACTGAGGAGGATGTTTTCGTAGTTGATAATTGTGGCACTGCAACTGTAGAAATTGAAAGTGAGTTTGAAATTTCGCAATCTTGTACTACCAGTGGTTTCTTATTGGAGCAATTCTATGTCATTACTGCGGTTGATGAATGTGAAAATGTTACCGTCTTAGAATTCACCCTTAGATTGGTGGACAATACACCTCCTGTAATTGTGGGCATTCCAAATGATACAATCGTCAATTGTTTGAATATTCCAATACCTCCGGAAATGGGAGAATGTGATTCAGATGAATTAAATTTGATCATAGCATTGGATAATTGCGAATGTGCAACTTTAGAGTTTGAGGAAATAGTAAGTAATCAAACTTGTGAGTTTAATTTTGATATACTCAGAAGATGGACGGCAACTGACAATTGTGGAAATGTAAGCATTGAAGAACAAATAATATTTGTAAGAGATGAAGATGGTCCTGAATTGGTATTCCTAAATCCAAATTTAGAGAGTATAGAGAATGGTTCTACTATAAATATCGAATGTGAAAATGGTGATGTACCGGATTGGATTCTTGAGCTTAATGAATTATCCATAGGAGCAATAGATAATTGTAGTGGACAAAATGAAATAACTTTTGTTCAAGAATTGGATATCGAGAGTGGTTTTGATTGTGCAAATTCCGGTCATATCGGCGTCTGGTTATATAGCTGGTCTACGAGTGATTTATGTGGAAATCAATCTGAATTTTCTTTTGTTATGCGACTTATCGATAGCCAAGGACCGACAATTACAGGACCTGCTATTACTTGTGACTCTGACCCTGAGATGTCCGGTATAATCTTTACAGATGAATGTTCAGGAGTTCTTAATATTGAGTTTGAAGATGTTCAAGTGCCCGGTGAATGTGGAGGAACTGATATTATGAGAACTTGGTTAGCTATCGATGCATGTAACAATATGTCCTTCTTTGAACAAAGAATACTTGGCGATAATACTAATTCAATTGAATTTGAATTCACCGAAAATGAATTATATGATGAAATTACCAATGGTGATATTATTCGACTCGAATGCGGTGAAGAACACTTTATTGATGCTTACAGAGATGTGATGGTGGATGCATCAAGTGACTGTATTGAAGAATTGGAAGTTGTTTTCAGGGAGACAGAAGAATTAGATATAAATTGTGAAAATGGATTCGTGAAAACTATTACGATTTCTTGGTCTGCGACTGATGATTGTGGAAATGTAGGAAGTTTTGATGTGGTTTTTGCCTTTGAAGATGTAAGAGCCCCTTCTTTCTTCGGGAATGCATCAGAATTGAATCTGGAATGTGGAGATGAAATAATTGATCCTTCAGTTACAGATGCATGCAGTACTTTCGAATTAATAGTTTTATCACAAGATACTTTAGCAAGTGATTGTATCAATGATTTGCATTTAAGACAAACCTTTAGAGCTACAGATCTTTGTGGAAATGCATCTGATTTCACTCGTATTGTTAATATCTTAGATACTACAGGTCCTGAGTTAATAAGCGGTAATCCTACGGGCTGCTATGATGATTTAAATCCGCCGACCTTCATAGATAATTGCGGGGACGGAAGTGGAGTTTTGACGTTTGAAGATAGTCAGGTCATAGATGATTGTGGATCTTATACTTCATTTGAAAGAACTTGGATCGCCAGTGATGTTTGTGGTAACGAAACTGAATTTATGCAATCAATCTTGCTAACTAAAGAGATAGGTGAGATCAATATTGAAAATCAATTTTTGGGCGAAATCAAACATGGTGAAACTTATTATTTAGAATGCACACAAGAGTTTAATGATGCCGATGAAGTCTTTTCTAAGAGCGATGTCATGAATGCACCGGGTTGTGATGCATTAACTGTTGAGGTTGATGTTGATGTAGCGAGTTCTAGTGACTGTACCGTGGATGGAGTTTACAAAAAATACAAAGTGACATATAGTATTTCTTCCCCTTGTGGCACTAATTTAGACGTCGTGATAGATGTCATATTGAGAGATACAAAGGCACCGGTATTCGTATATGCACCACCAAGCAAGGAGGTGTCCTGCTTGCAAGCTGACACTTTCGATGAACCAATAATTGAAGAAGGTTGTAGCTCATTTACTTTAGAATACAATGAGCAAATCTATACAAATGGAGACTTGAATGACGCGCAGGTAATTGTAAGAAGATGGATCGCAACAGATGAATGTGGCAATAGAGCAAGTCACGAACAAACTATCTTCGTTTATTTCAACGAGCTAGATGCTGAGATAGTCTTGTTGAATGAACCGCTATGTAATACGGATGAAAATTTTGCAACAGTGATAGTGCCTTATTTCGCCGGTGATTTAAAGTATGAATGGACAGTTCTAAATGGAGAATGTGAGATCTTATCCGGGCAAAACACCCAAACGATAAGGTATCGAATTGGTTTTAGTCCGGTTAGATTGCAAGTGCGGATTACGGATAGGGAAGGTTGTATTACTATAAGAGAAATTTCTTTTGTTTGTTCTGATATTGTATTCCAACAAATAGGTCCACAAAATGGAATGAATACGGCGGAAGAATTGTTTATATACCCTAACCCGACCCGTTATGATATGACATTAGAGTGGGAAGCAATAGCTGCCGGTGAGGTAGATATTAAAATTATTACAATAAGTGGAGTTGAATTGGAAACTATTTCCTTTGAACAGAAGAAAGGATTTAACAAAACAGAAATAAAATCTTCTGATTTACTTCATGGCGTATATATCATTGAATTAAAAGATGGTGATATGTCTAAAATAAAGAAATTTGTTAAAATTGAATAGTATGTTTACTTATAGTTAAGTTAATGTCAGGGACTCACGATGCTTCGTGGGTCCTTTTTAATTTTGTTTTAATTTTATTTTTTTTATAAAATTAGAATGATACTTATAAGTGTTAATGTTCTATAAATTATTTTATTGATCAAACTAATTTAATCAAAAAAGCGTATTAGTATTATATTCAATGTTTTGATTCACACCGAATCTTTTGTGAAAGTTATTCAATCGTAAAAATTATAGATCAATTGATCTTGAGTTTAATTAATATATTCTATCCTAATTAGATTAGATAGTTAAATTCATATAAGCCAGGGAGGTAGAGACATAAATACCCACTTATAAGCACACACTTGATCACAAGCAGAATCCTTTCTCTTGTGTTAGTCGTCTGCCTCCCTTTTCTTTTT
>CALCSX010000028.1 GCA_937894165.1 uncultured Saprospiraceae bacterium
TTTCTCGAAAGTCGAGAATCAAAACGTCACACTAATGAAATTAATTTCTCGAAAGTCGAGAATAGGTTCATTCAATTCGATTTCTCGAAAATCGATAAAAAACTAAGTCCTCAAAATTTCTCGAAAATCGAGAATGTGTATTTATTTCTATTTAATTATATTTAGTCGAAATGAAATTGACCTTATTTTACTAATACTACTACTTTCTAATAGGCAAGCTTGGCTTATTTTGGAGTTTTCGATTAATTTCAAATTATTTTCCTATCTTAACTGTTCAAATTATTTTACGACAATGAATATCAATATTATACGATTTTTCAGCCTTTTCATATTGACTTTTACATTATGTCAAAGTCTATCGGCTCAAAATATAAGCAGTCGATGTAACAGTACCGGCTATACTGGACTTCTCGACTTGCCGATAGAGAATTCAACTGTAAAATATGCAGAGAATATTAATATTTTGATGCAGAACCAGTCTCTTTATATGAATATTTTCGAGCCGTCCCTCGATACGGCAGCATTTAGACCTGTTATAATTTTGGCTTTCGGTGGCAGTTTTGTTGCCGGGAATCGAAATGATTTGAACGATTTGTGCGCTTTCTATGCCCAGCATGGATATGTAGCAGTGACGATAGATTATAGGCTGTACAATTTGATTTTTGGCTTAGATATGGTTAAATATACGGAGACTATTCTAGGAGCTATGTCTGATATGCGTGCGGCTGTGCGGTATATGAAAATAGATGCTGCTACGGACAATTTTTACAGAGTGGATACGAATGCCATCTTTGTTGGAGGCTATTCTGCAGGGGCATTTACTGCTTTAAATACGGCATATTTAGACGAATCGGATATCAGTGATGATTTACCCGATTATATATTAGCTGCTTATGAGACATTGGGGACTGTGGAGGGGAATACGGGAGAGCCTTCCACTTTTGCTTATTCGAGCAAGGTAGCCGGCGTTTTGAATCTATCCGGAGCGCTTTTGGATAGCACATTTCTAGAGGAGGGAGAGCCAATGTTGATGAGCATGCATGGGACAGCAGATGAGACTGTTTCATTTGGCGCCGGTTTAGCATTGAATTTATTTCCGGTACACGGTTCGGGCAGTTGTCATAACAGGGCTAATGAAGTAAGTTTACCCAGTTATCTTTATCCGGTTGAGGGCGGCGGTCATAATGATATATATGACAGTCCAAATTTCGAGACTGACAGGTTGAGTTTCTATGAAGATGTTTTGGGTCTGATGAATGACAAAATCTGTGAGAATGTCAGTGTCAATACGCAATATTATAAGGAGGAGCAAGTTTTTAAGCTCTTTCCTAATCCGGCACAAAATTTACTGAACATTATCTCTGATGATCAAATTGGGAGGGTGGAAATTTCAGATATGAGCGGCAAATTATTATATGAATTTGATTTTAAGGAAAAAACTGCCCAATTAAACACTTCTTTAATTGGCACAGGAATGTACATATTGACCCATTTGAAAAAAGATGGAAGCCGCCATTCTCAAAAGATAGTCATAGCGAATTAGATGTCATATTATAAAAAGATAAATTTATTACTGCGAAATAATTATATTTGTATTTTGAAATCATAGTCAGTCTAAAATTAAAAAAGATTTGACGGAAATCATCATTAAAAATAAAAATACACTTATGAAATTTTTCAAATTAGCACTTTTCCTTTTTGGTTTAAGCACTTTTATCGCTTGTAATGAATCAAATAATGAGGATCTAGCAAATTCCACAGATCTAGAGACCTCTGTCAGTCCGAATCAAGAAGTAAGACCGGCGGTAGAACCCGGTGTAAAGCCTTATGATATTGACAATATTAAAGGAACAAAATTGATACTAGCAGGAAGTTACCTCTCCCCTACTGATCAGGTGAATAGGTTGACATCTACGAAAGGTGCAGATGTAACTATTTATCTCATGTCGAATGGTCTTCAAATGCCCTTCAGACTGGTCAGCGAGAGTGAAAACAATGAGATTTTGCAAAATGCTGATATTGTGCAACCTTGGGAAGGTTCCTTTAAACCCGGATATATTTACACCATCCATACCGGATCTTTACCGACAAATGCAAGCAATGATCAATTTAAGCTACAAGTGCAGTTAAAAAATAAATAATTTGAAGCTCTCATTCATCTTAATTTTGAATGGGAGCTTAAGTTTTAAATCAAATTCGACATCGTATGAAAATCAATCATCAACAAACTGATAGTAAGGGCTCCTTTTTCATTTCCGGCGATGAAAAAAAACTTGCTGAGATGACATATTCCATAGCCGGAACAAGTATGTTAATTATAGATCATACGGAGGTTTCGCAGGAATTAGCCGGGCAGGGGATCGGGCTGCAATTGGTTATGGAAGGGGTGGCATATGCAAGAGAAAACAATTATAAAATATTGCCATTGTGTCCTTTTGCTAAATCAGTTTTCCAGAAAAAGCCGGAGTTGGCTGAGGTGCTGTGGCG
>CALCSX010000029.1 GCA_937894165.1 uncultured Saprospiraceae bacterium
AAATAAAAAAAGCGTTTTTCCAGTATTATTTTATTACCTTCATTTACGTAGTAAATAATAAACTCTTAGCGACCTTTGCGCCCTCCCTTGGCGTGCTGTCATCGGCAATTAATAATGCACAATAATCGGCAAGTAGTCATGTACTAAATTCGGCAATTAGAAATGTACATTTTCCAAGTTCCATAGTTGTGATTTGATCCATGGATCAAATCACAACTATGGAAAATCATTTTTTGATTATATCTATATTTTTTACTCATAAAAATTTATAGATATGACAAATAAGGACTTAAACAATTGGATTATGTATCACGAAATTCATCGATTATCACGATTAGGTTTCAAAGTAGCCAGAATAGCTAGGTACTTAGGATTGGATAGGAGAACTGTTGATAAACGGTTGTCTATGGATGAGCAGGAGTATGAACAATCTTTACTCTTTAAAGAGGTTCGCTTTAAGAAATTAGCTTTCTATGAAGATTTTGTTAAAACAAAACTAGAGTCCTTTGAAGATACCTCCACAGCTCAAATGTTTGACTGGCTCAAAGAACATTATGTTGATTTACCGGATGTCAGTGTTCGTACAGTCTACAATTTTGTTATGTTTATCCGCCAGAAGTACAACATCCCCATTGTTCCTTCTCAAAGAGAGTATTTTACAATAGAAGAGCTACCCTATGGTTATCAGGCTCAGGTAGATTTTGGTGTATATAATATGCGAGTTGCACCGGGTCGTCAGAAAAAAGTTTGGTTTTTCTCTATGGTGCTCGCTCGAAGCAGATATAAATATGTAGTATTTTCGGATAAATCTTTTACGGCAAAGTCGGTCTGCCAAGCACATGAAGAGACTTTTCGTTATTTTGGAGGCATACCTCAAATGATTGTTTATGATCAAGATCGTACCATGATGGTAGATGAAAACTTGGGTCAATTGCTACTCACCGCTGATTTTTCACAATATTCAAAAGCACGAGGATACAAGTTGTATTTCTGTAGAAAGGCAGATCCTGAAACCAAAGGTAAGGTAGAAAGAGTCATCCAGTATGTCAAGAAAAATTTTCTATATAATCGCACTTATTCTGATCTGGAAACCCTTAATAATCAAGTTTTAGCATGGTTAAGCAGAACCGCCAATTATTTAGAACATCATGTTACAAAAACAAAGCCTATTGAGGCTTTTCAGATTGAAAAAACCTACTTAAACACTTATCAACCGCTAGCTATGGACAATATTAACGAAAAGACAGATAAATATTTAGTAAGAAAAGACAACACAGTCAACTATAAAGGTAACTTCTATTCGGTACCTGTAGGGACTTTTAAGGGATCAGATACTTATACAGTGCTAAGCATACGAGAAGATCATCTATATATTTACAATCTTGATATGGAGCAAATCTGTGTGCACACTATTCCCCAAAGTGCCGGTAATAAAGTTATTAACACTAATCATAGAAGAGACCACAGCTTATCCATTGAACAACTTCTAGATGAAGTAAGTGGCTATTTTACTGATATGGTAAGCGCAAAATTCTTCCTCAACAAATTAAAAAAGAACTATCCTAGATACATCAGGGATCAAGCTCAGGCTGTTCTAAAGGCTGTCAAAAGTGGGAATATTGTAATAGCAGATAAAACGCTTGCTTTTTGTCTAAAAAATCAGGTCTTTAATGCCCTTGATTTTGAACAGATTTACAATGTCTTTATAACAGAGACGGATTCTATACCACATCCTAGCCCTACCATTCAATTATTGGATAAGGGCAATCTTGAAAAAGCATCTGAAACACCTCAAAAGAGCAATCTGGAGGATTATGAAAATATTTTTAATAACTAAAAATAATACCTATGACAAAAACTGATCAAATCAAACAGTATTGCACTAAATTGTATTTATCTGCACTATCAACTAATTTTGACGATCTTGTAGCTGAAGCTGAGAAAAAACAGCTCAGCTACCTTGATCTTGTTAAGAATATGATGGAAACCGAATTAAATCATCGAAAGCACAAGGAGATGGAAAAACGAAAAAAAATGGCTAGGCTACCTTTACAGTATAATTTAGAGTTATACGACCACACGGTGGACAATGGTCTTAGTAAAAAGCAATTGAATCAACTCCGGGAGCTGAAATGGCTCGAACAAAACTATAATATTATTCTAATGGGACCTTCTGGAATCGGCAAAACCTTCATAGCTGCAGGACTTTGTTTTGATGCTATTGAAATGGGCTACCTCGCCTACTTTAAAACCATGGAGGAATTAGTTAAAGTGCTAAAAATGAAAGATATAACTAGAACAGCAGCCGCAGAATACAATCGGATAAGGAAAGCTCATCTGCTCGTCATTGACGATATTATGATGTTTCCAATGTCAAAAGAGGAGGCGGTTGCTCTTTTTAATCTTATCAATGAACTTCATCAAAAAACTTCGCTTGTTATAACCACCAATAAAGCCCCAAAAGAATGGGCAGAAATATTACAAGACACAGTATTAACTACTGCCCTACTAGATAGAATACTTTACAGATGTGAAATTATAAAACTAGAAGGAAATAGTTACCGGATGCAGAACCGGAAAACCATTTTTTAACTATATTTGATATTGGAAAAATGTACATCCTTGTTTTCCATTTTATGTACATCCTTAATTGCCGAAAAATGTACATTATTGCTTTCCGGTAACACGTGCTTTGCGTTAAAGAACTTGGTGAGTGAAACGAACCTTAATCTAGCTTGTAAGAAAAAAACATACTGAGAGAAACGAAGTTGATCCAAATTAATTGCTATATTAGCATTTATTGCTTCTGTAATTAAACTTTCAAATTTTGAGGACAATATAAATTAAGGGTGGTAACTATGAAAAATACTATATTTATTGTGACTTTTTTAGTCTTGTTTTCAGGATGCATTAAGGATATCCTTAATAACAACATGCCCTTTGCATGGGTTGAAGAGGACAATCAATTGAAATACAATTTTATTTCTGATAGCGATACAATTATTAATGCTTTAACTTTATCAGTAATAACCAATCCTGGGAATTCAAATTTGCGTTTCAAATTTGAATATCCACAATGGGCTTCTATATCGAGGGAACATAATGTAGGAAGCGATTATAATGTTTTTAGAAAAAAAGATGGACTTTATACAAGTG
>CALCSX010000030.1 GCA_937894165.1 uncultured Saprospiraceae bacterium
ATTAGCAATGTTAGTATTAAAACAGGGAGCAAATTCTCGTGGTGCGAGAGGGGAACCATAATTTACCACCTATTTCTAGTGATCATTTTAATTTAATGGGGCTGCCTGTAGAAATTGAGTCAGGCCTAGACCGTGTTACTCTCTCATTTAGGAAAGGCAATGCCAATATTCTCGTGGTTCGAGAGGGAAAGGCTCTTATGGAGTTGTATTTGCAAAACTTAGTTCAACATTTATTAAATGCACTGGTTAAAACTTTCGTGCTTCGAGAGGGGGAGTTCAATTAAGTCTATATATTTCCACAAATCCACACATATAATTCCGAAAGGTTGTGATGCAAATTCTCGTGGTTCGAGAAGGTTTTGGAAGTAATTTAGAAAATAATACTAAGTCTTAAAATGGAATACTTCTTATCGGGGCTTATCTTATAAAACTTCTATTACTCTTACTGCAAAATATAAACTCTTCTTTTGGGCATTTAATTAAAATTTATTTCCCGGCAGTATTTTTATTAGGATTCTACTCATTCCATATTTTTTGGAATTTGAAATTGCTAGAATCAAGTGAAATCCGCCAGCAATCATACCTATAGTACTTGTCAAGTAGAATGTAATAACTAACAAGAAAATTAATACTCTCAGTATTTCTTTGGCAATACTTTCAAGGGAATAAATATACTTAAATACCATATTAATATTTTTTATGAGATAAACTGTCAAATTGTATATTTTTAATATCAAATAAATTTATAAATCAAATTTAACTAAATTTATTTATAAATTATTTGATGTTAAAATTTGTTGTACTTATTTGTTTTAAACTTACCCATAATAAATTTTTTACCTATTAATTAGAAATTTTTCAACTAAATGTCTCTCACTCGTCCGCAGAGCAATGAAGTAATTACCGCCGACTAAATTGGAAATATTTATTGTGTTCTCATGACGTCCTACGGATTTGTAACCTTTAACAATATGCAATACCTTGTTTCCGGATAAATCAAATACATCAATTGTAAGTAGAGTACTATTGGTTAACTCATACACTAATTTAATAAAATCCCTAGATGGATTCGGATTGAGAGATATAATTCGATGTGGAAGTTGATCAATTTCAGCGTGATTAGATTCCTCTGAAGAAGAACCTTCGATTTCATATTTATATAATCTGTTACCTATCGCTAACATTGTATTATCATCAAGTTTTATAATCCTGTTAACAGCCCAAACTCCGTAAAATGTTTTCCACGTTTCTCCTCCGTCGTGGGTTTCCAAATTTAAATTAGAATATCCGGTTAACCATCCTGTATTGTCGTCTATAAATCCAATACCTTGCGGATCCAATTCGAAATTGTAATCGATATGTGTAGTCCAATCTGAGGTTGCATTATCTCTACGAACAATACTGGCTCCGACATTCATAAAATTTTGAACTGACCCATAAGCTTTGCCTGATTCCAAGAATTGTAATTTCCAAATATAACTCATAGAATAGTCTGCTTCTCCTACTATTTTCCATGAATTTCCTCCATCACTTGTGTAAATTATTGTTCCTTTTCCTTCCAACCCCATTCCTGAAATATAACCCTCGTCAGCATTAAGAAATTGAACTTCTACTACTGCAGATAATAAGGAATCTAATCTTGTATATTCCCAACTTTCCCCCTCATCTGTTGATTTGAAAAATTCAGCCGGTTCTGTATAGTTTCCTGTAGCAAAGACAAGTCCTTCAACACAAGAGATTCCACATAGAATAGGTTTGGATATGGGAAATTTTTCCCCAATATAACTCCAGGTTTCTCCTCCATCAATTGTCTTAAAAACATTCCCTTCTAACGATCCCGTAAATCCTACTAATTCATTTATAAAACCGACTGATCTAAAATAATTATTTGAAATTTCGGAACTTATCCAAGTTTCTCCTCCATTAAATGTAGTATGAATTTGTCCATTCCCACCAACAATGGTGCCATGATCCTTTGTATGAAAATGAACATCATCAAATCTTGAACCCCTATATGGTGAATTAGGATATACCTTCCACTGAGCAAATAATGAGTTGCTGAATATGAACATTAAAAGTAGTGGCAAATATTTCATGAATACAATTTATAATGTAAAAGTATTAAAATAAAGCAATTTTTGGAAGCATAATTTTTACTATGAAAGTAAAATATATAAAAAACCACGAAGCTGGTACTTCGTGGTTCATATGGTTGATTGAATATAATTCTTATTTGAATCGGCTTCCGAATAGGAAGGAACGTCTTCCACATTCTGCCTTAGCAACACCGCCTATTCCGAAAGTTAATTCGGCAACAAAGCTGACATAAAATGGATGAACCGGTGCATACTCATCGAATGTTTTGTATCGCGCAGGTGGAGGATTCGATAGATCTTGTGCAGATTCAGATAAAAAATCTGTCAATGAATAGCTGAATCTTACGCCCATCGACAGAGTAAATATTTCACTACCGGCAATATAACCTCCAAAGCCGAAAACACCATTGATATATTTATCTCTGTAAAGATTTTCAGAATCTAAAGGAGCCCCTCCCAGGCTCTGCTCAACACTTCTCAGCAATGACCACTGAGGTCCCAGCTCGATGTAGGATCCGGTAAAACTAAATCTAGGCATAATGGCAAGATTTAATGTTTGCCATTTAGTAGAATTGATACTATTAGTACCTCCGGCAGTATATTCAAACTCCTGTCTGTTATTTGCTATCATACCTTCAAAAGTTAGTCCGAATACCTCTCCCAAATACAAGCCTACTTTTCCACCATAAGCAAGATCTGCTTTGAACAGTACTTTATGTTGATTGTCGTCGTAAATATTGGCACTGTAAAAGCCTGTAAGTCCATAATTTACCTTCGGTCCGATGTCTAGCCAAACTTGAGAAAATGCTGTTTGAGCTATGAAAACAAACCCAATTAAAAGTGTAAGTATTCTGGTCATAATTTTTATTTTTGATTGGTCAAATATAAAGAAAAAAGTTAAATGAACTATTTTTTTTATTTGCGGACAATTAATATTTGGAGAATTGCATAATTTCCATTCATAGAAAAATATAATTTCATAAAATTTATACACACTGTTTAATATTATGAGAACTTTTATAAATAGGTATTAACAACCTAAATACAGATTCTGATATTTTGGAAATAATTAAACTTTTTGTGGTAAAATAGATAGGGGTTTCCATTTTAAATATTTTTTTTCAAATATGTTTTTTTAGATCATCAGGGAGAATATTCGTACCTTTATTTTTCTTAATGTATGGAAAATCCTGCATAAATTATTTTGATTTTTAACTAATAAACTGCTATTTCTGATGTCGGATTTTGTTCACTTACATTGCCACACACAATACTCTTTACTCGATGGCGCTTCATCTATCGAAGATATGCTCAATAAAGCTGCCGCTGATGGTCAGAAAGCCGTAGCACTGACCGATCATGGCAATATGTTCGGAGCTTTCAAATTTGTCAATGAAGCCAAAAAAAGGAATTTAAAGGCAATTATAGGTTGCGAATTTTACCTCGTCAAAGACAGACACAAGAAAAGCTTCGCCAATGCCCAGGGTGAGAAAGACAAAAGATTTCACCAGCTATTGCTGGCCAAGAATAGAAAAGGTTATGAAAATTTATCCAAATTATGTTCCCTCGGTTTTATCGAAGGAATGTACGGTAAATATCCCCGAATCGACAAGGAAATATTGATCCAGTACAGCGAAGGCCTTATCGCTACCAGTTGTTGCATTGGTGCTGAAATACCCCAAACAATATTATTAGGGAAGGAAAAGGAAGCCGAGGAAATGTTGAAATGGTGGCTGGATATTTTTGGCGAGGATTATTATATCGAGATAATGCGTCACAAAGGTCTTGACAATATTACTATTCGAAATGAGCAAGGAAATACTGTCAATTCCGGCTACAGTCAGGAGCGTGTAAATCAAGTGCTTCTAGGATTCGCTGAAAAATACAACATCAAAGTCATTGCCACCAACGACAGTCATTATGTAAATGAAGAAGATTGGGAATCTCACGACATACTTTTGTGTGTGAACACAGGCTCAAAGCAGGCTGATCCCAAAGGGGAGGGTCGTGGTCAACGTTTCTCTTTTTCAAGTAGTGATTACTTTTTCAAGACGCGCGATCAGATGAGTTCACTTTTTAAGGATGTCCCGGCTGCGATTGAAAATACGATGGATATTTATGGAAAAGTCGAAGATTTGGAGTTAGCCCGTGATATTTTACTCCCTAAATTCCCATTACCGCCGGAATTTACTGATCAAAATGATTATCTCCGTCACCTTTCATTCCAAGGGGCATTAAAAAAATATAAAACCATCACTCCTGAAATCGAAGAAAGACTCAATTTCGAGTTAGAAGTAATTCGAAATTCAGGATATCCCGGCTATTTCCTCATCGTTCAGGATTTTACCAGGACCGCTCGGCAAATGGGCGTGGCGGTAGGTCCCGGAAGAGGCTCAGCGGCGGGCTCGGCAGTAGCTTATTGCCTTGGAATTACAAATATTGACCCGATTAAGTACGACCTTCTTTTCGAGAGATTCCTCAACCCAGAGAGGGTGTCAATGCCCGATATAGATATCGATTTTGATGATGAAGGCAGGCAAAAGGTGATAGACTATGTTATCGATAAATACGGTAAAAATCAGGTCGCTCAAATCATTACCTACGGAACCATGGCAGCCAAATCATCCATCCGTGATGTAGGAAGGGTTCTTGATCTTCCACTTT
>CALCSX010000031.1 GCA_937894165.1 uncultured Saprospiraceae bacterium
AACCTTTGTCTTTTAAATTATCGGTCATATTAACCCCTTTTATAATTTTGATTATCCGTATAAATTGTTCTTAACCTTCTTCTTGCTTCTGAAAGATGCCATTTTGATGTTCCTTCACTTATATTCAAAAGATCACCTATTTCTTTATGATTATAGCCTTCGATCGCATAAAGTTTAAAAACCCTAGCCGTAGCATCCGGCAAATCATTTATCATATTCAATAACTCTTCTAAATAAATCTTTCCAATGCCGGAAGGATTCCTTTCGCCATCCTCTTCACTAAGGATTATAAAATTATGATACTTGTTTTCTTTCTTATAGAAATCAACCATAGTGTTGTATACTAATCTTCTAATCCACCCCTCGAAAGACCCGTCTCCTCTGAATGAATTTAAATTCTGGAAGACTTTTAGAAATCCTGAATTTAAAACCTCTAATGACAAATCAGAATTTTTTGTATGCTTTAGCAACATAGCATACATTGTGTCAAAATACTGCTTATAGAGCCTCTCCTGCCATTTACGTTCATTTCGTAAACAGCCTTCAATTAATTCAGATTCAGAATAAGTCTTTATAAACACTTCAATCGTTAATTTTCATAAATTTAATAAAAAGAGCAGTAACAACTGTAATTAATAAATTAAATCATCTAAACTTTTTAAGATGATAATGAAAATTAACAAATATGATCTAAAACACGATTAATAGTAACACTAGCCCTAATGCAGCTAATACCCTAGATACAATTGATTTCATATTCATTTGTTTTTAAAATGGTAAGTTATGGGTAAGACTTTATCCAAGTTAAAATGGTTGGGTAGAAAGATAAAAAAATTAAAAAGCTAGGAAGTAAAAATCAGAAGTGGTATGGTTGTCTTGTAGGAGTATTCACGTGAGACACTCTTTGTGGTAATTCGAGACAAAAGATTTTTGTGATCAGTTCTCATTACAAGGATATCAACTTTATGGTTTGCACTGAATTCAGCTAAAGCTTCCTGAATCTCATTTGTAGTTTCGACATGGTGACTGGTATTGGGAAAATATTGAGACATCACCTCTTGAACTTTAATGTCGGGCATTAAATTCTTTTCTTTTTCGGAGCCGAAATGAATCCATAAAAAATTATTGATATACTCCCCCAAAATGAGATGCAATTTTTGAAGGTAAATAGACTCATTAGATTTTTTATCCGAAGCAAAAGCAACATTGAGTGATAAATTAAAATTATGTCCTGTTGGAATAAGTAATACTGGCACCATTAATGAATTAATGACAGCAGTTGTATTAGAACCAAACCATTTGACCAAGAAAGAACTTCTGGTCTTTATCCCCATAATTACACAAATTACAGCTTGCGTTTCACAAAAATCTTTGGCAGAATGAGCTACCTCTCCAAATTCAGCGCTATAGCTTAGCTCACCTTCAAAATTGATTTTAGACTTCAACTTTTCTAACTCTGTGAGAGCTGCATCTAATTGAACATTATAATTTTGGGTAAAATTGGCAATTAAGACCATGTCAGAAACCGGAAAATTCTGCACATTTAAAATATGTATGCCCAGTTTCGCATACCCGGCCCAGTCAACAGCAAATTGAAGTGCATTTTCAGATGGTTCGGAAAAATCGTATAAAACTAATAACTTCTTATGATCTGGATTGTTCATTTGGTAGTATTTCAAGTTGCTTGTCAAATATAATTTTAAATTACAATATTTTTTCGATTAACCAATCAAACACTATAAATACATGTCAATGTTTAAACCCGGAACTAAAGCATACTCGATTTTTAATTTTAAATGTCCCAAATGTCATAAAGGGGATCTATACACCCATCCTGCTACCAATCTCCCAAAAGCTTTCAACATGCATACTCATTGCCAAAATTGTGGGCAAAGATACGTATTGGAGCCGGGGTTCTATTGGGGTGCCATGTATGTGGCCTATGCTCTTTCCAGTGGCTTTCTTATGGTTACTTTTGCGATATTATTTTTTCTAATCGATTTGAATTGGCAACCAGCCTTTTATATTTCTGTAGGACTTCTACTTCTTTTATATGTATTCATCTTTAGACTAGCCAGATCCATTTGGATTAACATTTATGTGAATTATGATGCTAAACTCAATCAATGAGCAAAATAAACATATCTATAATCTATAAATAACATTTACGACAACTTAATTTCTTTTTATATCCTCTCATAGTCTTGCAACTAAAGAGTACATTGTCGATAGACTACTATTTCATCTGAGCAAAAGATCAAGTCCAGTATTAAATCATTGATATTTTTACCAATCTTATTTTTCCAATAATCGAAATTATCATATATTTAATATTATTTGGAGAAATCCACCTCAAAATATAAATTTTAAGATTTTGAAGTACTGCATTTTATATTTCTTCTTGGCTTTATCCCTATGTATTTTCCCAAAGTACATGTATTCTCAACAATTTGGTTTTCCTTCCTCTTTCGGAGGAGGATATGCTATTGGACAAATTCAATCTGTTGTTAAAGGCCATGATGCTTTATTCAATAATCAAGCAGGTTTAGTCCATTCTGAAAGATCTATTATTGGAATAAATGCCTTGAATAGATACCTGATCAGCGACATCAACCAAGGTTCAATTGCAATGGGATACAAGGTAAGTAGTGAAACGGTTCTCACAGCTAGAATAGATTATCTTCAACATTTTGACTTGATTTTACAGCAGTATTCAATTGGAGCCGGTAGAAAATTATTTGAGAATGCCTCCCTCGGCCTCAATCTAAAATATCAATATGTTTCTCTGGCGGAATATGGTAATAATGGTGGAATAAATGCAGATCTGAATGTACAATTTTCACCCTTAGATAAAATAAGGATTGGATTTTGTGCTTTTAATATTCTTTCTCTACAACAAAACGATGTGAATCAAGTGAATCCTATGCTTGAAATTGGTGGTACTTATGAAGTTTCCGATAAAGTATTGTTTCATTTCGCCTTGTCACACGAAATAAGTTTTAGCCAAACATTTCACTTCGGATTTGCCTATGCAGTTGCGGAGTCACTTGATCTTAAAGCCGGATATTTTACTAATCCCGGAGGGTTCACCTTTGGTATAGCTTACAATATCAATCAAACTTTCAGAGCAGAACTTGCAAGCGCCAGACATAACCAACTGGGACTCTCCCCGTCGGCATTATTTATGTATGAACTGGGAAAATAAAATATTATGAACTTACATTAGAATGCAAATATTAATAGTTTCAGCTACATACCTAGAAATATCACCTCTCTTAGAAAAAATATTTCCCGATTTTGATTCAAACAAAATTTTTAGTCAATCAGAATGGAAAGGAATTAATATTTCAATCCTAGTTACGGGTGTCGGGAGTGCCTCCACTAGCTTTCAACTCACCAAGCTATTGTCCGGTAATTTCATCCCGGATTTAACGATATTTTCAGGAATAGGAGGAGAAATATCGCGAGAGTTCGAGCTCGGACATACATATCTAGTCGTAAAAGAGAATTTTTCTGATTTGGGAGCATTCGACGAAAATGGACAATTCCAGGATCTGTGGGATCTTAAATTAATGGAAGAAAATGCAAAACCCTTTACGAATAGATCAATTGTAAATCCAATAGGTGATGAATTTAAATTTCTTCCTCAAGTAGAAGGAATCACTTCTAATTGCGTAAGCAGTTCCAATGAAACTTTAAATAAAATAAGCATAAAATTCCCGGACGCTCGTATTGAATCTATGGAAGGTGCCTACCAATTTTATGTGGCTTCCCAATTTAACCTCAAATTTTTGAGTCTTCGAAGCACTTCAAATTACGTAGGAGAAAGAGATAAAAGTTTATGGCAGATCCCATTGGCCATCGAAAACCTAAATCGAACTATTGGAGAAATTCTTGAATTACTCGCAGATTTAGTAAATAGTAAAGAATAATTATTTTTCTTCTTCTAAATAAGCTAAGACATAATTGATTACCTTCCCATAGCTCCTCACCCCTTCTGCTATTCCCTGAGATTTCAAATAATTATTATATATCGATCGCTGTATAAAGTCAAAACGGCTACTAAATTTTTGACTATTCTCATATATTTCCCTCAATTCAGATAAGGTTTTCTGATTCAAATTTTCGATGATATTATTATAATATTCAGGATTAATACGTCTGACTAAATATGCCATATCGCGCCATAAATCCAATTCGCCGGCATAATTAAGATAAATATTACTCGTATATCGAGTACACATAAGCCATGCAAGGAAATTACAATGCCCTTCATCTGTGACTCCACTTCCATGAAACCATTCATGCGCTGTAACGGATGGGAGCTGTAAAGAATGTAAACCAAAATCTACCAGACATTCTCCGGTGAAAGGAAAATACATTCCTGCTGAATTAAAATTTAAAAAGGTACCTGGATAAAGAAACTTTATGCTTCCTGGTGAAGGTTTGAGCAATCCCAAATCAGCAAAAATCAATTCAGTTTTTACAAAATCATTTAAAATTTCTTCCCGAATGTTGTTTTTATGAGGAAACTGATCAAAAGTGCCTCTCAATAAATTAATTTTATCTGTTTGATTTTGAAAATGGGAAAATAGCAAAGAACTATCCGCTTCAGAATATTGATCATCAAAATCTTGCAAAGGATTATGTTGGTAATTAATACCCCAGCTAATTTGAAAAATGATCATAATTAAAAACAAGTAGTTTAATAAGCGCAAATAATTATTAAATATTCTAAAGCTCACTATAATTTTATAGATGAAGTATAATAATAAACAAAGCATTAAAGTCAATATCAAATAGAATAATGGGAAATTAATATAGCTATTAATAGAGTCAAAACGAATTCTAATAACAGGAAATACAGTCTCGTTATAAAAAGCTGCAAAGCCTTTTGTGGTGCCGTACTGAACCAGAAGTAAAATTAGCATCAAAGAGATCAAAAGTAGGATCTGTTGACGATTCTTCTTATAAACTGAATAGAGATATTTAGGTATCAAAAACTAATTGGATTAAAGAATTTTATATATTTGTTTTCGAATTATTATAAAAACATGAAATTATGAACTAATTATGATATTGTCATGTTTTGTCTTCATTATAAACATCTTAAATCTTTAATAATGGCATTTGAATTCACTGACGACAATTTCAAAGAGCAAGCTTTAGAAAATGACAAAGTAGTTTTAGTTGATTTTTGGGCTGAATGGTGTGGACCATGTAGAATGATTGCTCCTATTGTTGAACAACTCGCTACAGAAATGGGCGATAAAGCTCTAATAGGCAAAATGAATGTAGACAACAATACTGAGGTACCTATGAAATATGGCGTTAGAAGTATTCCAACTTTACTTGTTTTGAAAAATGGTGAAGTGGTAGAAAAACATGTAGGGACAATTTCTAAAAACGACCTAGCGAAAAAGATCGAAGCACACGTTTAAGTTTTAAATACTTAAATTTAGAAAAATAAAAAAGTCGGACTTAAAAAGCCGACTTTTTTATTTTATTATTCCGCTAAACTATCCTTTTTCTAGAATACAAATTTAACACCGAAAGAAGGAATGATTGGCAATTGGTTTACTCTATTATTAGTGATTCTATCGATATAGAAAATATTATCACGGTCGTAAATATTGGTTACGCTGACATTTAATTCCAGACTTCTATATCTGTTAAAAATGATAGTTTTTCTAATAGAACCATCCAAACGATGATAAACAGGTAACCTACCAAGATTTCTTCCCTCTTCAAAAATCACTCCCAATCCCGGATTTGATCCCAGTACATCGGTTTCTGCCAAGTCATTCAGGAAATTCTGATTACCATAGAAACCTAATGTTCTAGTAAAGGGAAAGCCTGTCCCCATATTCCATCTCAAGGAAGCTTCCCATGACTTATCTTTTGAAAATGTATAAGATGTCAAGAAATTAATATTATGACGTCTGTCGAAATGTGTAAAGTAGGTTTCATTACCATCGAATCTGTCAACTATCGCATAAGAATAAGTAGCCCATACATACAAATCTTTATGATCATACTTTATACTAAAATCAACGCCGGTTGCTTTTCCAGTCTCAACAATAATATTAGGATCAGCATTAGATTTTTTAAATCTGTTTAATGAAAGTAATTGATCGAAATATTTCAAATAAGGTTCGACATTGATTACTATTCTTTCATTGACATCATATTCTACCCCAAAAATAGCATGCCAGGAAGTTTGTAGGTTGTTATTGGTTCTCTCACCATCAACGCCTCTTAATAATCCACCGGTTCCGCTGAGAAAACCATTGAAAAAGTTGACTATATCATTTTCATTTCTCGTAGAGATTAGGTTTTGTGAGTAGCGACCTCCGGCAAATTTCAATCTAAAATTATCCAACACATTATACTTTATACCAATTCTAGGCTCTGCCATAATGTTATTTAATGAGGCATAATATTGTACTCTAAAGCCCGGTTCAATGACCAGGTCACCTAGAATATGCTTGTATTTAATATACGCTCCTATTTCAATGTTATCCTGTCTTTCTTCAATAGTAGTACCAACATTGTTTCTAAAACGATAATCAGTATTCAATCCATTAATATCAAGACCATAATTCACCTGATTCTTGAAGCCAAAATAGTTGAAATCAAATAGGAAGTTGAATGCATTTACACCACTTACTCGTGGGTCAGCAGCTTCTTCATCGAATTCAATGTTGAAGTTTGTGAAGTTAACTTTTGTGTTAACGATGAGATTGGAGTTCTGAGGTATAATTTTTAGATCACCACCAAATCCTGTGTTTTTCCAGCCAATTCTAGACAGTGAACTTAAATTAACATTGTCATTGAAATTGAATCCAAAAAGGTTGAAACTGGAGCCATTACTCCCCAAAAACGAAAGTTTGCCATAAAAATCCCTAAACTCATACGGGAAAGCCTCCCCTTCATCAATAAAACTATAAATTTCCGGTCCTAATTTGTCGATATAGCTATATTTCCCTGTCATTAAAAAAGTCAATGCATTACCATTCTCCTCTTTCAAAGGAATTATCGGTCCCTCAAGTAATATTTTGGACATATAGGGGTTAGCTGATACCACCCCCCCTAATCTACGCTTATTTCCATCTCTCGTATTGATATCAACTACTGCTGAGATCCTACCACCATGTTCAGCATTAAATCCACCTGTTATAACTTCAACATTTCGTATAGCTTCTGTCTCGAAAACAGAAAAGAAACCCAGCGAGTGAATTGGCATAAAAATAACCATGCCATCGAGCATCATTTTATTTTGAACGGGTGAACCGCCTCGAATATATAGTTGACCTCCTTGATCCCCTGTCGTGATAACCCCGGGCAAAACAGGCAAATACTGCGCTATATCAGCTTCACCCGTAGCGGAAGGAATTATTTGAATTTCTCTTGGAGAAACAGTAACTGTAGAGACCTGAACTTCATTTCTAGCTATTGAACGATCTGCTTTAATACTTACCTCAGAGAGAACAACACCTGAACTTTCCTCCAAGAAAAATCTTTGATTTACAATTTCGCCGGGATTTAAATCAAAGTCAACCCGCAAGGTATCATAGCCTACATAGGTGATTACCAAGGTATATTTACCGGGATCAATTTCCGCTAAATTGAAAAAACCATCGATATCGGAATTGACACCTTTTGTGGTATTTTCTAATAAAATTGTCGCGTAGATAACCGGCTCCGCAGTGACTTTATCAAAAATGGTCCCTTTAATAGTGGCTTTCTGTGCTGTGGAGGTTGTTATACCTATTGAGAATACAAGGACTAAAATAAATAAATATCGAAGCATTTATCTCTGTTTTAAAAAAATAAGCGTGAAGCTACTAAATATTATTTAGCTTATATTCTTATTTAATTATTCTTAACATAAAAGGGTACAATAAATGTACCCTTTGGAATATTTTATAGTGAGTTTAGAATTTAAACTAATTCTCTTTCACCCTCACGTATGATTTCCGGTATTTCTGTAGTTAAATCAACTAAAGCAGAAGGTGTAAGATTGCCCTTTCCACCATTTATAATACAATCTACTTGTTTTTCATAAGAATCCATGATATCTTCCACCTCAGTAAAATATTCTAGGATATCATCATCTTCATTTTTTAATGAGGTAGATAATAATGGATGTCCCATTTGCTCTATTAAATCCAAAATGATTTTATTTTCAGGAATTCTGACACCAATAGTTTGTTTTCTATTATAAAGTGTTTTTGGCAGATTATTACCCGCATTGAGGATAAATGTAAAAGGGCCGGGTAAATTTCTCTTGAGAATTTTAAAATTCTCATTACTTATCTGCCTTGAATATTCAGAAACCTGACTAATATCTTTGCATAACATTGAAAACATAGCCTTGGAAGGATCTAAACTTTTCAATTTGCATAACTTTTCAAAAGCAGATTTAGAATTTATGCTACACCCTAATGCATAGACACTATCGGTAGGGTAAATAATAACGCCATCAGCATTGAGTATATCGACCACCTGGGCTATCTTTCTTGGCTCAGGATTTTGATTGTGAATTTGTAGTATCATAAAATATATATTTATTAATTAAAATCTTCGTCTTCATCGTCGTCGTCGTCAAAATCTTCATCTAAATCACCTAAAAAGTCTGCTAAATAGTCACCAAAAGTAATTTTAGAATCAATGATTTCCCTTTGTAATAGGTTTAACTCTCCCAAAGCAAATAGTACAAGCTCCATCATAGGAGCTAATTGGGTCTTATCAATTTCAGCGGATTGAATCATTTCGGCCAAGCCTTCAACAGAATAGAGTTTTTTAAGATATTCTTCATCTGTATCATCATTCAAGAGCTCAATTTGGTTTTTACTTGAAAACCATTCGACTACATCCTTATAAATATCCTCATTTTCAGAATTTTCCGCAGAATCAGGATCAGGAAAATAATTCAGAAATTCAGCTTTTATGGCATCACCCAAAAGGTGCAAAGCCACATTGTATGGTCCTTCCTGCTCCCCTTCATACTCCAATTCCACTTTACCGGTTATATTCGG
This sequence comes from uncultured Saprospiraceae bacterium, assembly GCA_937894165.1. GTDB lineage: Bacteria > Bacteroidota > Bacteroidia > Chitinophagales > Saprospiraceae > CALCSX01. The sequence goes on from CALCSX010000031.1 coordinate 9,042, forward strand.
AATGATTCCCCAGAAGTCCGTTAGTCGAATCGCCGTGGAAGTTTCATTATTCAGTAACATTCTTCTTTCTGCAGAACTATAAAGATTCTCATAAGCAGAAATACTTAATCTGGCGGATACACCACTTTTAAAATCAATATATTCACTTGAACGTGCTTCAAAAGCGATCCTTTCAAGGATGTTTCTATGAATATCGGAGATGACAATGTTCTCTAATTGCTCGGGCTTAACCTTAGCTTCTTGGATCGTAATTTGGCGAGCGATTTCAATACTTTCCGGATAATGTGTAAGAATTTGAGATTCAATTCTGTCTTTTAAAGGAGTAATTATATTACCTCTATTAGTATAATCTTCAGGGTTCGCAGTAAACACAAATTCGATATCCAATGGCCAACGTAGTTTATATCCTCTTATCTGAACATCCTTTTCTTGTAATAAGTTAAATAACGAAACTTGAATTCTTGGCTGCAAATCCGGCAATTCATTAATGACAAAAATACATCTGTTAGATCGCGGTATTAGACCGTAATGTATCACTCGCTCGTCGGAATATGGCAATTTAAGCGTTGCCGCCAAGATAGGATCAATATCACCTACAAGATCAGCAATACTTACATCCGGTGTAGCTAATTTTTCTACATAACGGTCTTCTTTGGCCAACCAGTCTATTGGAGTTTCATCTTCCAACTCTGCGATAAGGTCTTTTGCATATTTTGAAATCGGATTTAAAGGGTCATCATTAATTGAGCTGCCGGCAACAATTGGAATGAAATCATCGAGTAAATTAGTTAATTGTCTGGCTATCCTAGTTTTTGCCTGCCCTCTCAGTCCTAGCAACAAAATACTATGACCTGAAAGAATTGCTCGTTCCAAATCAGGAAGAACAGTAGTTTCAAAGCCTAAAATACCCGGGAATATCGTTTCTTTATTTTTTAACTTTTGTATTAAATTCTTTCTTAATTCTTGCTTAATAGACATGGGTTGGTATCCGTTTGCCTTTAAATCGCCAAGAGTATTTATAATGGGTGGTGTCATGTATAATTAAATTGAATTGTAAAAAATGATTTGAAATGTAAGCGGTACAATGTATAATTAGAATCCAAACTCTAAATTATACTAATAGACCTTCATTCCGGTTTTTATCTGAAGTAGAATTATTTAAGTAATTTAAGAAAATAGATACACTCTTCTTCCTTTCTTGGGAGAAAATATAAGATATTTTATTTTTGTAGTAATCGTTTAGGTTAATATGAGGAAATAATGGTTGATATTTTGTGATAGTTAAATCTAAATTTTCTAATCCTTCTTTGAGAGAAGTATTAAAAATTTCCACGAATGAGGGCTTTATCTCTTTGTTGGCTACCCAAACAGCAAAACAAAAAGGTACAGACTTCCAATCCATCCACACTTCTGCTAAGTCAAATTGATACTTAAACTTTGATTCCAATTCAAAGACCCTATCTCCTATAATTATTCCGGCAACGTTGCCTGCAATTTGGTTCTCAAATCCGGCTTCTCCCTGAATAAAATTTACATCAATTTTCCAATAATATTTAGCTAAAATTTTTACCAATTGGACTGACGTTCTGGATTGATAATCTAAAATAATACTATCAATTTCTTCCAGAGGAACATCAGAGAATAAGCAAACTGTATGAACTTTATTTACAGCCCCTATGCAATATTCTGAAATAATTATTGGATTCTCAATCTCGGGTAAGGTAGCTATCGGAACTAAACCGATATCGACAATCCCCGTAGATAATTTTTCTGCACACACTGAAGGGATGTCATAAGAAACATCAATGTATGGTGATAATAAATTACTTTTCAAACCTTCCACAAAAGGAAGCGTATTGACATAACTAACTGCTGACAATTTATACTTCATTCAATTCATTTAAATGACATACGTCATTCGATACTAATATATGGTTTCCTAAATCATTAATCCTAAGGTGATATAAACAAGCATTCTCATGTTGAAAACTTTCCATGTGCAAAAAATCGCCTTTTACAAAGTAAGATAGCATAGCTCTCATTACTCTGCCATGTGAACAAACCGCAATCCGTGAAGCATCAAGGTTAAATAAAAATTTCCAAAAATTAATTACTCTTATTATCATCTCCTCCCCGCTCTCGCCGCCTTGCAAAGCCGCACTGAAATTACCTGCTTTCCAATTATTAATTAAACTTCTAAACTCAGCTTTAGTTTTATTATTTGTAGGTCTGCCTTCATGGACCCCCCAATTTATCTCATTTATATCCCTATTAATAAGAAAAGGATAATTTTGATCAATAAAATGTTGAAAAGTTTGCTGGCTCCGTTTCAATTCTGAAGTTATTAAAATATCAAATTCATAACTTTTGAATTTTTCAAATATAAGCTTAGCCTGTTTTAATCCCAATTGGTTTAAATCAGAATCAACCCCCTGACCCTGTACGATCCCGGCTAAATTCAGATCTGTTTGTCCATGTCTGAAAAGAAATATTTCTTTCATTTTCTGAATAATTTCATCTAATTGTTCACAACAGGCAAATCAAAATAACCTCTAATTTCCTTATCTTCCTCAAAGACTGTATCAGTATAGTCATTAACTATATTGTACAATGTATCTCGCTCAATAGGCTCTCTTCCCACTTCTCTTATAAGTTTTACAAGTTGAGCAGTAGATAAAGCAGGATTCTTTTCTTCGGAGCCCGCCATGGAATAAATCTTGGTAGTATCATCTATAGTACCATCCAGATCATCAACGCCAAAGGATAAGGATAATTGGGCAGTTGTCCGACCTATCATCGGCCAATATGCTTTCAAATGATCAAAATTGTCTAAATAAATTCTTCCCAATGCATAATTGCGTAAATCCTCATAAACAGTTGATTCTGTAATATGAGACATATCATTGTCTTTATTCCGGAATTTCAATGGAATAAAAGTTTGAAAACCGGAATGTTCATCTTGAAGTTTTCTAAGCTCATCCATATGATGTATTCTATGCTCATAACCTTCAATGTGTCCATACAACATTGTCGCATTAGATTTCATACCCATCGAATGCCATATCCTATGCATTTCCAACCATTGTTCTCCGGTACACTTATCTGCAGCAATTTGTTTTCTTATGTCCGGATGAAAAATTTCGGCTCCTCCCCCGGGCATAGAATCCAAACCTGCTTCCTTCATTATCCTGAAACCTTCTTCATAGCTCACCTTGGCCTTTTTGAAAATATAATGGTATTCGACAGGTGTTAAAGCTTTAATATGCAATTCAGGTCTATGCGATTTAATACTTGAAAACAAATCCGCATAAAATTTCAGGTCGTATTGAGGCAGTACACCCCCTACAATATGAACTTCTGTTACTTCTTTCTTATCGTAAGACTTAATAATTTCCAGCATTTCGTCCATAGAGTATTCCCAGCCTTCCTCTCTTTTCTTAATTAGTCGGGAGTAAGAACAGAAATTGCAGGTATATATACAAACATTTGTAGGTTCAAGATGGAAATTTCTATTAAAGTAGGTTTTATTCCCATGTTTTTCTTCTCTAATAAAATTGGCAAGAGATCCTAAAAAGCCTAAATCCGCATTTTCATACAGATATAAACCTTCTTCAGGACTTATCCTTTCTAAGGAGGTAATTTTTGAACCTATGTGGTATAAATCTTGATTTTCCTTTTTTTTATCCTCTAATAAATATAATAATGACTGATCATTCATTTGAAGTATTTTTAAACCTAGGAATACAACATATACTATGTCGGAATGGTTTGAAACATTTTTATTAACTATTTCATGCGAATATAGTATAATAAGCATAGTTTTATAATAAATTTCTATTGTAAATGACTAAGAAGAGTCTGCATGTAGTCGCTTTTGACACGCCATATCCTCCTAATTATGGTGGAATTGTGGATGTTTACAATAAGCTTCGAATTCTCCATAATCTAGATGTCAATCTAATTCTACATATGTTTTATACTAACAAACCGGCGAATAAAAGCATCGAACATCTAAATCAATATTGCTCAAAAATCTACTTATACAAAAGAAGAACCGGTTTTTTAAGAAATCTCAATCCCTTTCCCTATATCGTTGCAAGTAGAGCCGACAGTAAACTTTTAAAAAATCTCAAAACTGATGCTTCACCAATTATTTTTGAAGGCTTGCACACCTGCTTCTATTTATCTCATAATGATTTAAGAAACAGACAAAAAATAGTTAGAATGCATAATATAGAATGGCAATACTATGCTTCATTGATGAAAGGAGAGTCGAATTTTTTAAAAAAATTATATTTTGCAATTGAAACTTTGAAATTAAAATCCTTTGAAAAAGTAATTCAAAAAGCCCAAAACATTCTTGCCATTTCCCCAAAGGATTACGATTACCTTCGTAAAAAATATACAGAAGACAAAATTATCTATATCCCTCCTTTTCATTTCACAGATAAACTTACAAGTAAGAGTGAACGAGGAAATTACATTTTATTCCAAGGAGATTTAAGTATATCAGACACTGAAAATGTACTTATTGAATTGATTGAGAAGGCATTAAAACTAATAGAAATTCCATTAATAATAACAGGTAAAAATCCCGGTATAAAATTAACTAAAGCCATTTCACAGTATTCCAACATAGAATTAATTGAAAACCCCGATAATATAAAAATGAAGTCTTTAATTCAAAATGCTCATTTAATACTGGTATATTCAGGGGTCAAAGCCGGTATGAAATTAAAATTATTAAATGGTTTATATCAAGGTAGATTTGTTGTCGGTGATGAAAATAGTATTATGGATACCGGACTTGAAGAGTTATGCTTTATCGAAAACAATAAATCCTCTTTAGTCCAATTAATACAAGAAATATGGTTGATGGAATATACCAAGGAAATTAATGTTAAAAGGAATATATTTCTGGAACAAAATTTTTCCAATTTTAAAAATGGTAATAAAATATTAAAACTTTTAAAAGAATAGCAATATGGAATACAGAAGACTAGGAAAATCAGGATTACAAGTCAGTTTACTCTCTTTTGGCAGTTGGATTACCTTTGGAAACCAAATTTCTGATGATATAGCCGAAGAATTAATGGTCAAAGCATATGATTCAGGAGTAAATTTCTTCGATAATGCTGAAGTATATGCAAATGGCAAATCTGAAATAGTGATGGGTAAAATATTAAAAAAGTATAAGTGGGAAAGATCTTCCTTCCTCGTTTCCAGTAAAGTTTTCTTTGGGGATGGAGGCAGAAAACCAAATCAAACCGGCCTGAATAGAAAGCATGTTTTTGAAGCTTGTGAAGCTGCTTTAAAGCGATTGCAAGTAGATTATTTAGATTTATATTTTTGCCACAGACCAGACAAAAATACACCTATAGAGGAAACAGTCTGGGCAATGAATCATTTAATTCAACAGGGAAAAATTATATATTGGGGTACTTCCGAATGGTCCTCCCAGGAAATCATGGAAGCACATATGGTAGCTCAACGGCTCAACCTTATTGGTCCTGTAATGGAACAACCCCAATATAATATGTTACATCGAAGCAAAGTCGAAGTCGAATTTTCAAATATTTATAAGACTGTAGGTTTGGGGACTACAATTTGGTCACCATTGGCTTCCGGTACGCTGACAAATAAGTATTTGGATCAAATACCGGAGAATACACGATTGGGTAGGAATGAATTGGCTTGGTTAAAAGAAAAGGCATTAACAGAAGATCGGTTAAATACAATTCGCGCATTAAATAAATTTGCACAATATGAATTGGGAGTACCTTTGAGTAAATTGGCAATTGCCTGGACTATAAAAAATCCAAATGTTTCCACCGCCATTCTTGGAGCATCAAAGATGCATCATCTTACGGAAAACCTTTCAGCCTTGGAACTATTACCAAAACTGAACGATGATGCGATGGAAGAGGTCGAAAAAATATTGCTAAACAAGCCCGAACATCCGGCTTTTTAAGAAATAATAACAAAAAAAGACCTATAAAAATATAGGTCTTTTTTTATTATCGAATTTATAAAATTTCTTCAGTCCAATTATAGACATCTTCCAATCTTCCGCTTCTCATACCATTCAATTGATCCTTAACAAATGGAGCAACTTTGAATTCTTCAGGATTCAGAAATATATCTTCTCCTTCGAAATGTATTTGATCTACGAATGATACTACAGCTGCTGTACCGGTACCAAAAACTTCTTTTAATTCATTATTTCTAGCAGCTTCGTATATTTCATCAATTGTCACCGGCCGCTCAACAACATTATAATCGTTCTTCTTAAGAATTTTAATGATTGAATCTCTCGTAATTCCTTTTAGAATTGCACCCATTGTTGCAGGTGTGTATACAGTATTTCCGATAACAAAGAAAATATTCATCGTACCGACTTCCTGAATATATTTGAATTCTTTTCCGTCCAACCACAATATTTGATCGTAACCGAGACTCTTAGCCTCCTGGGCAGGTCTTAATGCACCACCGTAATTTCCTGCCGCCTTAGCCTCTCCTATTCCTCCGGCAATAGCACGGACATATTTTTTCTGAGCATAAAGCTTCACAGGCTTAGGGTAATATGGACCTACTGGACATGCCAAAATCATAAATTTATAAGAATTACTTGGCATCACTCCTATGAAACTATCCATAGCCATCATAAACGGACGCAAATAGAGCGCACTACCTTCCATAGGTGGAATCCAATCTTTTTCTATTGCTACAAACTTTCTAATTGCTTCAGTAAAAAGCTCCACAGGAAGTTCAGGCATACACATTCTCTCTGCTGATTTATTCAATCTTTCAGCATGCATTTCAGGGCGAAAAAGAACAGGATTTCCCTTTTTAGATTTCGTTGCTTTCATCCCCTCAAAAATTAATTGACCATAGTGTAGTGAAAGATTTGCAGGATGTAAATCTAAGTTGTGTAAAGGAGTAATCCTCGCATCTTTCCACTCCCCATTTACATAATCTACTTCAAACATGTGATCTGTAAACAATTTACCAAATGGTAGATTGTTGAAGTCAACTTTTGGAAGTTTAGATTGATTTGTCTTTTGAAAGGTTATGTTTTGCATCTTCAAATTTTTTCCAAAAATAACAAATTATTTTTTTTATCTTTAATATTTATAAAATTATTATTGCTTTTAATCGGTTTTTTATCTAACAAAACAAAATAAAATTCGTGATATGAGTCTAAAACTACCAAAATATAATTATTTTATAGATAAGGGTTGGATTGAATATGACACAGCAAATGAAAAGGATAATACTTTAATAATTCTAAATTCAAGTGAAGTCGATCTTAAAAATTCGGAATTTTTCACAAAAATATTAAGTTCTGTGAATTTACAACGAGCTGCAAATTGTAGTTTTTTAGAGGTAACTGAGAACGATCAAATATCTATTGCTCTTCTAATCAATTCAAAAAAATTCAACAGATATATTTTTTTTGGATTGGAACCCATTAATTTAGGCTTGTCACTTCAATTACAACAATTTAAAGTGCTAGAGATTGATCAATTAAAGTTCATTAAATTGCCATCTTTAAATAACATTTCTCAAAGTTTAGATTTTAAAAAGAAATTGTGGGAGGTATTAAAAGAAATTTATAAATAGTATATGGAAATATATTTTATCACGACCAATCAAAATAAGGTGCTTGAAATTAATAATTTACTTCAAAATACAGGAATTAATGTATTAAGTCAGAATGAGCTCGGATTCAACGATGAAATAGAAGAAACCGGTAATACTTTTGAAGAAAATGCTATTTTGAAAGCTCAAACAGTTTTCAATCTTTATCGTAAACCAATGTTTGCTGAAGACTCCGGATTAGAAATAAAAGCCTTGAATGGAGAGCCCGGGGTAAGATCAGCGCGTTATTCAGGGGAAAATGGCTCTTCAAGCGATAATATTAATCTTGTTCTTAAAAAAATGAAAAACATTCACGATCGTCGTGCGCGGTTTACTACCGTGATAGCCTATATTAAAGAGGATAAAATTTATACTTTTAAAGGTATTATTAATGGAAACATCACTAAAGAAACGAGAGGGACTAGTGGTTTTGGTTATGATCCAATATTTGTACCTGAGGGATACGATAGGACTTTTGCAGAATTTAGTCAAGATGAAAAAAATCTGATATCACACAGAAGTCAAGCAGTCAAAAAATTTATTGAATTTCTAAGAGGTGGAAATAATTAAACAAGCAGATCTAACACGATCACAGTTCCAAAAATTACACTTGCAATTCCATTTGTGGTAAAAAAAGCTAAGTTAACTTTGGATAAATCTCCATTTCCTATAATTCTATGTTGGATAATTAATAAAGATCCAAAAATTATTAACCCCACAAAATGAAATATACCTGCGTTTTCATAATTTATAAAACTAAGATATATAGCATAAGCACAAATTAAGAAACTTAGTAAATGAAATATTCGAGAAACGTTTAAGGCATTTTTGAAACCCAATTTTTGTGGGATTGAATGAAGACCTTGCTCTTCGTCAAATTCCCGATCTTGAAGAGAATAGATTATATCAAAACCACTTACCCAAAATAAAACTGATAAGCCATATAAAAACACTATTGTATTCCAATAGGGCCACACTGTGAAGTAAGCTCCTATGGGCGCTAAGGCCAGCCCAAGACCAAGAACCAAATGACACATTGCAGTAAAACGCTTTGTATAAGAGTATCCTAAAACAATTAATAAAGCTATCGGGGATAAAAAGAAACAGAGACTATTTATAAAATAGGTAGCCACTACAAATCCTATACAATTTATGATAGTAAATATGAGCGCTCTCTTTGGACTAATTATACCACTAGGTATTTCTCGGATTGCAGTTCTAGGGTTTAGTTTGTCAATATCCCGATCCAAGTAACGATTGAAAGACATAGCTGCAGACCTGGCAAAAACCATACACACAATCATAAGGAAAAAAAGCCTATTCGACCAGACTGTGGTAATATTTTCGCTAGTAGCAAGAGTAAAGCCAATTATTGCGAAGGGAAGTGCAAAAATTGTATGTGAAAATTTAATAAGCGAAAAGTAACTCTTCATAATATATAAAATGAGAGCCTGCTTTCATAAACAGGCTCTCATATTTTATTAATTATACACCTAACTATTGAGCTGGTTCAGGAGTACCTTCCAATACACCTTTGATAGTCAACACAGTAGTAGATGGATTTGTATTTGCAGTAATGCTAACATTTTTGCTTTGAGGTCCGGTTTTTCCTTTTCCATCAAATTTTACTTTAATTTCACCTTCTCCACCTGCAGGAATTGGCTCTTTTGGCCATTCAGGAACAGTACATCCGCAAGATCCTTTAGCATTCGTAATAACTAGAGGCTCTGATCCTGTATTTTTAAATTTATATACATGATCAACAAATTCTCCGGTTTTTCTAGTGCCGAAATCATAAACCGGCTCTTCAAAAGAAATAGTAGTAGCAGGACCGCTAGGAGCTGCTTCTGCATTGCCTGCATCACCTATATTATTCACTGCACCATTTCCAGGGTTGGAAGTAGCCATTGGAGAATTAGCATCTGTGCCAGACATTGTTTCTACAGTATCTGTTTCATCTGTGGAAGTTTCATCGCCACAGCTTGTTAATCCTAATCCAAGAATCAAAACCAATGACGCTAGGGAAAACTTAATAGTCTTTTTCATAATTTATCTTATTTTTTATGCAAATATAATTAATTGAAAAACTTTTCCAGTCAATTTCTTATCGTTTAATGTTAATAATTTTTAAAATGTGTTATTTTTTTCCCAATTTTTCTAAAAACGCATCGCAAGACAGAGTATTTAAACAATTTTCTTTAAATAGTCCTCCTCTCCTAGCCGATGTAATTCCATATGTAACATGATCAATACCGGAAATACTATGTGCGTCCGGGTTTATGCAAATTTTAATACCTAGGTTTTGAGCTTCATCTACCAATGTATAATCCAAATCAAGCCTTTGAGGAGAAGCATTTAATTCAATATGAACATTGTTATTCAAACACGCCTCAAAAATTCTGTCATAATCTAATTCGTATCCGTTTCGAGATAACATCACTCTTCCTGATGGATGACCTAAAATATTGGAATATGGGTTTTCTATAGCTTTTATTAAACGATTGGTAGCTTTTTCTTTATCCATATTTAAATTAGAATGGACGGAAATAATGACAACATCCAGCAATTGTAAAATTTTATCAGAATAATCTAAACTTCCATCCGGTAAAATATCACATTCAATACCTTTCAATATTTTTATTATGCCCGAATACTTTTCGTTAAGAATATCAATTTGATCTAATTGTATCAATAATCTGTCTTCACTTAAACCATTGGCATAAAATGCAAATTTGGAATGATCAGTTATGACAATATATTCAAAATTTCTAACGATCGCAGCCTCAATCATCTCCTCCAATGTATTTATACCATCACTATATGTCGTATGCAAGTGGACAAGACCCTTTAAATCCTCTCTCTTGACTAAATTATGTTCATTTTGGTAAAGCATGGGATTGTGCCAAATTTCCGGAGAATTAATAGGAAAAATTGGACCAAATAGCTCATTATTAAATTGATCCAGATTTCTAGAATTGATAAGATCCCGGAAATTAATACTCGAATTGGGGTCAGTTAAGAATTTAATTTGCACATCTTCTAAGATAATGTTACCTAATAAATTTGCGAAATAATCACTATTTATAGTATTCAATGCCAAGTGGTTAACAAATATTTCCGGATGATTATCAGCCGTCAGCAAATATCTATTATTATCTAATGGACGCAATAAAAAATCATCCGGGATTCTAATACTTTGATCCGATATGTACAGAAGTTCTATTTGATCGATAATCTGCTCCTTTCTTAATAATGCTCCTACTGTGAAAATAAAACCCTCAGTATTAATCTCAGTTAATTTAGCAATTAAATCATTAACATATTGCAGGGCATCAGGATAAAGCATTTTGCCCTTGGAAGTGAAATAGAATTGTAGCTTTTCTTCAATTGTTTTTTGTGATTTGGCTCCAAAGCCTTTATATTCGATTAACCTGTTTTCAGTACATGCATACATTAATGCTCCAGGATCTTCGATGCCCATTATTTTCCAAATAATATCCACTTTTTTGGGTCCTAAACCACTTATACCAAGTAATTCAACTACTCCGGGAGGCGTTTTCATCTTAAGTTCTTCAAATAGGCTAAAAGTATCGGTACTTTGAATTTCTAAAATCTTTTCAGCGATAGCCTTTCCCACACCGGGAATTAATTCTAGTTGGTCTTTTGACATCAACATTAAAGGATCTCCGACTTTTCGCAGAGAAATATAAGCATTATTATAAGATTTAGTCTTAAATGGATTTTCACCATGCAACTCTAATAATGCGCCGGTTAATTTAAAGATTGAGGCAATTTGTTTATTTGTCATAAAGTTCCAAGCTGTTAAGGAATAAAAAACAAAAGTAAATAAAAACCAAAACCAATCATAAAAAACAATATTTGTAGGGCTGTATTATTAAATTGAAATCTTTACTCTTAATAAAAAAGCTGCCAAGATTTTTCTAAATTGCAAAATAATTCTCCTCATTTTTATGAACCCATTACACTTAAAGATAGATTTATTCAAGTTTAAATCTTTGCTCAAGATTAAAAAAGATAATGGTGTAATTCGAATCCTTGATCCTTTTAGAAATAAATATGTTAAAGCTGATCCTGAAGAGTGGGTAAGACAATTACTTTTAAAGTATTTAGTTATTGATTGTGCCTATCCCACAGGTAGAATTAGTGTTGAAAAATCTTTAACGATTAATAAATTAAATAAACGGTTTGACGGTTTGGTTTATGACGAGGGAATGAAACCTCTCGTATTAATTGAATGTAAATCACCGTATATTAAACTGTCCACAGATACATTAAATCAAATAATGATTTATAATTTAAAATCAAATGCCCCTTATATTATAATAAGTAATGGCATAGATACTGTCATGGGGAAGGTAGATTTTCAAGAAAAAAGTTATCTTTGGTTTTCAAAAATATTAAGCTACAAAGAACTCATTTAAGTAAATATGACGCAAATAACTAAAATTTTAATTACAGGTGCCGGGGGGCAAATTGGACCATTATTGGCTGAAGCTTTAGGTAAAATATACGGGGTTGATAATATAATACTTTCTGATATCAGAGCCATTGAAGTTGCTCCATTTAAGACAGAGATTTTAGATGTTTGCGATGCAAATCGATTGAAGGAATTAATCTCCTCTCACCAGATTACAGAAATATACCACATGGCTGCTATTTTATCAGCTAAAGGCGAACAGAATCCATTAAAAACCTGGAATATAAATATGCAAGGCTTATTAAATGTATTTGATACCGCCGTCGAAATGAATTTAAATAAAGTTTTTTACCCAAGTTCCATTGCAGCGTTTGGGATGAATATTGATCTTAGCGCTGTTGGGCAAAATGCCAATCTCACCCCCACCACTGTTTATGGCATAAGTAAATCGGCAGGTGAATTATGGGCAAATTATTATTTCCAAAGATATAAGCTAGATGTAAGGTCTTTGAGATATCCCGGTATAATCTCTTATCAAACATTACCCGGTGGAGGAACGACAGATTATGCCGTTGAAATATTTCATGAAGCGAAAAAGGAGCAGAAATACACCAGTTACATAGATAAAAATACAGTATTGCCAATGATGTATATGGACGATGCTATAAAGGCAACATTGGATATAATGCATGCACCCGCAGCCAGTATAAGTGTTAGAACCTCTTACAATTTGGCAGCATTTTCTTTTAGTCCTTCTCAATTAGCAGAAGGCATTAGACAGCATATACCGGGTTTTGTGATGAACTATGCACCAGACTTTAGACAAAAGATTGCTGAAGGATGGCCACAGGTGATTGACGATAAAAAAGCGCGAGAGGACTGGGGTTGGCAAGAAGAATATGACATGGATGCTTTAATAGATATAATGCTTAAGAACGTATAAAATATTTTAGAAATGAAGAATAACATCAATGAAACAATAGGAAAAGAACTTGAAGAACTTAAAAGTCAAGGATTATTCAAGAGGGAAAGGATTATTAGTACTGCACAGTCCGCCGAAATCAAGGCTCAGCCGGGCGGGGAAGTCCTGAATTTTTGTGCCAATAATTATTTAGGTTTATCATCTCATCCTGAAGTTATCGAAGCAGCCAAGGCTACGATCGATTCGCATGGTTTTGGAATGTCGTCTGTAAGATTTATCTGCGGTACCCAGGATATTCATAAAGAATTAGAAAGAAGGATAGCCAAATTTTTAGGTCTGGAAGATGCTATTTTGTATGCTGCAGCCTTCGATGCAAATGGTGGATTATTTGAACCACTGTTAGGTGAGGAAGATGCGATAATAAGTGATGAATTAAATCATGCTTCTATAATTGACGGTATCAGGCTGTGTAAAGCAAAGCGCTTCAGATACAAGAATAATGATATGGGGGATTTAGAAGAGAAGTTAAAAGAAGCAAAATCCGGGGGGGCGCGTAGGATAATGATTGCATCGGATGGCGTATTTTCAATGGATGGCTACTTGGCACAAGTTGACAAAATATGTGATTTGGCGGAGAAATATGGTGCCTTAACTATGTTGGATGAATGTCATGCCTCAGGTTTTATGGGAGCCTCAGGTCGTGGAACACATGAGCATCATAACAGTATTGGCAGAGTTGACATAATTACCGGAACATTCGGTAAGGCATTAGGTGGGGCTTCCGGAGGATTTACCGCAGCCAGCAAAGAAATAGTAGAATTGCTCAGACAGAAATCTAGACCTTACTTATTTTCGAATACCCTCGCTCCTGCAATCGTTGGTGCAAGTATAAAAGTTTTAGATTTATTAGAAGGAAGTACAGCTCTGAGAGATAAATTGGAAAGTAATACAAAATACTTCAGAAAAGGTATGACAGAGGCAGGATTCGACATTTTGCCGGGAGTGCATCCTATCACGCCTGTAATGTTATATGATGCTAAGTTAGCACAAGATTTCGCAGATGAACTTTTGAAAGAGGGAATTTATGTAATAGGCTTTTTCTTTCCTGTTGTACCTAAGGGGAAGGCTCGTATTCGAGTTCAGATATCGGCCGGACATGAAATAGAACACTTAGATAAAGCTATTGAGGCATTTACCAAGGTAGGTAAGAAATTAAAAGTGATTTAAAATATTATAAAAATTGAGAGAGGCTTAGACAACCTCCCTCGATTTTTAATTTTCTTTTCTTTTCAATAATGGAATATCTTTTACTACCATTTGTATTGTTTTAGGAATTGACTCTTCCAAAACTACCAATTTCCCCTTTTTCAATTGCTGCACGATTTCATCCTGATAATGTCTGATAGTTATCAATTCGAGACCATCTTCCTTTTGGGTATTAAAATTATCACTAAGTTCGTCAATCACATTTTGAATTCTATCCGGAATATTAGTTACTATAACCGAAAAGCTGACGGCAGTATTCCTCATCATATTTACAAATAATCGATGTTTAGCGAATAATTGAAAAAGATAGGCCAGGTGATGCTCTACAACAAATGAGAAGTCTTTTGGGGCTATACTTATCTGAGTTTGGTTTTTTTCAACAACCACTATGGGAGGATAATGCAAATCGGAACGATTACTAATTAATGTTCCTTCACCTTCCGGATTGAGAAAAGATTTAACATGCAGTGGAATGTTCTTATTTTGAAGTGGTTTGATGGTCTTTGGGTGAATAACGGAAGCCCCATAATATGTCATCTCAACTGCTTCGAGATAAGACAAATGATCCAATTTTACCACATTATCAAAAAGTCGAGGATCAGCAGATAGTACACCGGGAACATCCTTCCAAATGGTCATATTTTCTGCATCAACGCAATATGATAAAATAGCTGCACTGAAATCTGATCCTTCTCTACCTAAAGTGACGGTATTATTATCCGAAGTAGCACCAATAAATCCTTGAGTAACAATTACATCACAACTATTTAAAGCAGGATTCACGAAATTTTTTACATTTTGTTGGGTGACATCCCAGATTATGCTGCCTTCTCGGTAAATTTCATCTGTTCTAATAACATCTCTTGCATCCAACCACTTACAGTTGATATTCAAACTCTTTAGATAAGCAGCTACTATATGGGAGGACATTAATTCACCAATAGATACAATCTGGTCATAAACATAATCATAGGAATCTTTAGGCTCCTCCTCTACCACCCAGTCAATTTCAACCCACAGATCATTAACGACATTGTATATAGCATGATCTTTGGCAAATAAACCATTCATAATACTTAAATGATTGTTCTTAACAACATCCATTTTCGATCGAACATTGTCATAATCGTTGAAATAGGCTTCGACTACTTCTTCCAAAGCATTTGTGGTCTTTCCTAAGGCTGACACAACAATAACCGTTTTTGTTTTTCGATAATCTTTGACAATTCTACCAACATTTTCAATACCGGGAATATCTTTGATTGATGCACCGCCGAATTTGTATACATTAATGCCATTCATATTGTGAATTTTGGGCAAATATACAATTTATGAAAATAGCAAATCCCGCAAATTCATAGTTTATCAAAAATATTACTGTTGAAATAAATATCTTTACCGACATATAAATATTTAATGATTCAAGATAAATTATTGAAAACAGCAATTATCGGAGGTGGAGCAGCCGGTTTTTTCGCAGCCTCTAATATTTCAGAGGCATTACCCAATATGGAAATTCACATTTTCGAAAGTTCGCGGAGAATTTTAGAGAAAGTCAGAATTTCAGGGGGTGGAAGATGTAATGTTACCCACAAGCCAATGGATGTGAAAGAATTAATAAAATTCTATCCACGAGGAAATAGAGAATTATTAGGCCCTTTTACCAGATTTAGCTGCCAGGATACAATGAATTGGTTTGAAGAAAGAGGTGTAGAATTAAAAACGGAATCTGATGGTAGAATATTTCCGGTGAGCAATAGTAGTGAAACAATCATAAATTGTTTGACAAGTTGTTTAAATAAATCTAATGTACAATTACATTTGACTGAAAAAATAAATGAAATTAATGCAAATAATGAGAATAAATTTAATCTAAAAACTAGAGACAGCCTATTTGAAGATTTTGACTATATAATCATTTCGACCGGCAGCTCGCCCTCAGGCTTAGAACTTGTAAAAAATATGGGGTTGCCTATCACGGATCTTATACCCTCACTTTTTACCTTTCACACCAAAGAGAATTGGCCTAAGGAATTAATGGGGCTTTCAGTTGAAAATGTTAGAATTAGAATTGAAAATCACAAAATTCAAAGTGAAGGTCCTCTTTTATTTACCCACTGGGGACTCAGTGGTCCTGCTGTTTTGAAAATGAGTTCTTTTGCAGCGAAAGAACTATTTGAATTAAGTTATAATACCACAGTTTATATAAATTGGTTACCTAATCTTTCGGAGAGTGACATTATAGAATTAATTGATGAAGCAATAAGGCAATTTCCTAAAAAACTATCTAGAAACACTTCTTTATTTAACCTACCGATACGTCTGTGGGTATCGTTGTTGACATTTAATGGAATTGAGGAAAAGGTAATGATTGAATTTTCCAAGAAAGATAAGAATAAGCTGATCAACTCGCTTATGCATACTTCTCTTCAAATGGTAGGCAAATCTACTTTCAAGGAAGAGTTCGTCACTTGTGGGGGTATTGAATTGAATGCTATCAATCTTAAAACTTTCGAAAGCAAATTGCATCCCAATATTCATTTAGTCGGTGAATTATTAAATATCGATGGATTGACAGGTGGATTTAATTTTCAGGCAGCCTGGACCGGAGGATGGCATGCCGCTCAGTCTATAATTGAAAAGGTAAGTAAGTCGTAGAAACATTGAAAATAAAAGTATAAAAAAAGGTCACCGAAACTGGTGACCTTTTTTTATACTCGTTTTGTTTTGAAATTTACTCTATACAGATAAGCTTACCTGTCATTCGTGTATTTTCACCTGTTAATTCATAAATATACATGCCGGAGCTACCTAATTTTTCCCTATTTAATTGAATTTGGTTTTGACCACGTTCAACATGAACATTTTGGGTATAAACTACTTTGCCTTCGACATTGAATATGTTCAAATTCAATTTCTCTGCAGATAACATCTCAAAATTCAAAGTGGTAAAATCACTAAACGGATTAGGATAAATGTTAACATTCTGAAGAGATACGACAGAATTGCTGTCCGCAAATCTTAGTTCAATGTCCTTCACTTCATCTTCAACATCAATTGCAACACTTTCATAAATGTCACTTAAACGAATCATATCGCTTAATTTGCCATCTACTAAAGCTATAAACTCAAAATATATACCACTTGAAGCGATGGAAGTCTTAGGTAATAAAGAGGTAATACTCACAGAATTTTCTTCTCTAGAAATCTCTAAAAAAGGATCGGATTGAGTTATGATGAAATCACCTCTTTCAGAATGAAGTTCCAATTTAATAAAATTAAGTAAATCGTATTCAGCATCTAATCGAATCTTGACAACATCACCGGCATTGACCGTTTTGTCTTCAATATAAATAAACTCAGTTTTATCAGAACGTCTTTCAAAACCGGTTAATGCAACATCTCCTAATTTATATCCAATAAAATGCGCATCAAGAACCGGGGAAGTAATGGAGTCTACCTGTATTGTAGAAGGAATATTATTATCAAGGAAAGGATTATTAGGATCTTCAAAAACAAAATCTTCAGGAATGAAATTCCATGTTAAAGGAATAGAATCGTAATCCCTTTTCTTATTTGCCTTGTTCGAAATAATGAATAAATCTTTTTGATTTATTAATTTATCACCATTCACATCGGCAGCTAACAATTTATATGGAGAATCAAATGGCTCAGTTCCATTTAAATGTCTAACCATTCGATTTATATCAGAATAATCAATATATAAGAATTCTTTCGGGTCATTTTTAAAAGGTCTGACGATGTAAGACCCTCCTACCGGTACTGTATCAAAGCTATATGATCCGATTCCTGCAAATATAGTATCTAAATAATTAGAATAAATTGTATCCAAGAATGGAGTAATTATTTGAGTTTGAGTAATTTGAATTATAGGATTTCCTTGCGGATCAAATCCTATAGTATCAGTAATTGTCACCAAAGACGTATCGTAAGATATTTGAATCAGGGTATCAAGACCAAGGGAAGATAATTCCACTTGTGCATTTTCGATTGGATAATCATCGGCACTAGTAAGTAAACCACCTATCCAACCGGTAATTGAATCATGTTCAGGGGATGAAGGAAAGCAATCAATAATTCCTGAATTATTTTGAACCATCACATGAACGGAACAATAATCTTGATTTCCAAATTCGTCTGTAACATACATTCTTACTGGATTTAATCCTAAATCTTCACAGGTAAATGTCCTATGGGTATCATTTGGATTTGTGGACCAACTAAATCTTAAATTTGTATCGTAACATCCATGAAAGCTACCCTTATCTAATAATTTAGCAGGAATAGTAATCATTCCTTCATCAGCAATTCCATCATCATCTGTATCAATAGGCATTAAAACAACAACTATTTCATCAGTACAAATAGGTGAAGGCTTTTTATCCGGAGTAACGGTAATTTTAAAAGAACATTTCGCTAAAGCACCACAGGCTTGCTTTGCAGTAAATGTCACTATTGTTGTTCCAATTGGGTATCTTCCGGAAGCATTTCTTCCTTGATTAAATGCATATGGAGAGTTATGTGTCACATTTACTTGACTATCAGGACAATCTGAATGCACTGTAACATTCGGGATATTCACTGTTGTTCCTTGACAATCTGCACCTGAACTTACAGTAATATCATCAGGACACTTCAAAGTAACCGTCCCTGTCGACATAATTTTAATGGTTTGATTTTTCATATACAAACCTTTATCAGTGCCACTATTAGGCTTCCATACGCACCAATCAATAACCTTCCATGTTCTAATTATTTTCTTACAGCCATCAGGCAAAGTAAATTCCCAATCATCATATCCGATACCGGGGTGTGAGCATTCAGTATAAGTAATTACAGGCCTATTATAAGGATAAGGTAAATTATCAGGATGTATATCCGCTGTACAACCGAAGTAAGTATAATCGGGTGGCCAGCTAATATGATGTGGTTTTAAACCGCCACCAATCACCGTGATCACTTGCGAGCATGATGTCCAATTCCAGTATTCATCTTCAGCCCACCAAGTTCTTACTATAATTCCGATACCACATTCATTCAGATTGTAGTAAACTGTCGGCTCCCCAGCTGGATAAATTCCAATGTGGGTATGGATAAAAGCTTGACCATATTGATCAAGATTATAAATATCATCACCACATTCAATCGTTACATTTGCAGGGCAAACTAACTGAAAATAACTCTCTTCAGATAAATCTGATTTAGTGGCCGAAGCATAATGATAACTTAAACAGGATAATAAAAAAACTAAAAATGTCTGGGTTAAATAGTTGTTCCTCATAAGAATTGATTTGATTTAGTAGTTATAAAGTGACCTTAGATCTCGAAAATTTGATGAATTATTCTTTGAATATTTTACATCACACCAAATATAATACTATATTTCAGTTTATAGAATACGAACATTAAAAATAATTATATTTTTCGAATAAAAATGTTTAAATCTCTGATTAATTGTAGGGTATTCATATGATAAATAAATTTTAAATATATATACTTATTTTAATAGTTATTATATATGCAATAAATAATAACTTTAATAAAATACCTAAGATCAAAAGTCGGATACCTCTTTTGAAAATTTTATTATGAAATTTTGCCAACTTAAAATCGTTTCAACCTTTAATAAAGATTTCAGGTTGTATCATTAATCTAAGAGAATAAAATTTGGCTTCATATAGAAAGGAATTCAGTTTGGTAAATCTATCTTTGTATTAATATGACTCAATTATAACTAACAAATAGTATGTTTTTAAATAATAGCAGAAAAGACCTTAACCAATTAAGCCATCTTGAATTATTAGCCAAACAGGTAGTGGAAGGTTTCATAATAGGGTTACACAAAAGTCCATTTCACGGTTTTTCAGTAGAATTTGCTGAACATAGACTTTATAATCCGGGAGAATCCACTAAAAACATTGATTGGAAAGTATATGCCCGAACTGATAAAATGTTTACAAAAAAATATGAAGAGGAAACTAATTTAAGATGCCAAGTTGTAATTGACAACTCATCATCTATGTTTTTTCCGGATCCCCCAATAAAGTCCAATATAAACGCAGGTATAGATCTTCATAAATATTCATTTAGCATTTTAGGAGCAGCATCACTAATATATTTATTAAAAAAACAAAGAGATGCATTTGGTTTAAGCCTTTTTAACGAAAATCTTGAAATTCACACCCCGTGTAGATCAAGTACAAGTCATCAGAGGTTGCTATTCTCTTATTTGGAGAATTATTTTAATAATCCTCCCAAGACAAAAGCAACTTCTACAGCTGATTCATTGCACCTGATAGCAGAAAGTATTCATCGAAGATCCCTCGTAATTATATTTTCTGACATGTTTGATAACCCCTCGAAAGCCAATGAAATTTATGATGCACTGCAACATTTAAAACATAATAAACACGAAGTGATCTTGTTTCATACTGTTCATAAGGACACAGAGGTAGATTTTAACTATTCCAATCGACCTTATCGTTTTGTAGATTTAGAGACAAATGAGAGTATCAAATTGCAACCCAATGAAATTAAAGAACTGTATCACAAGCGAATGAATGATTTTAAGGATAAGCTTAAATTAAAATGCTTACAATTTAAAATAGATTATGTTGAGGCAGATATAACGCAAGGCTACAATACAATATTAAGGACATACTTTGCCAGAAGAACCAAAATGAATATCTAAAAAATGATCAAATTATCAGAAATCAGCACAGTGCCTGATGAAAGCCTCGATAAAAAAGAGTGTGAGAAAATATCAAAAAGGAATGCCAAACTGATTGCTAAAAAAGTTGAAACATTAACTGCACAAAAGAAACATTCTTTATTAGTGATTTTTCAAGGAATGGATGCAGCCGGGAAAGATGGGGCAGTTGAAAAAATATTTGGTCAATGCAGTGCAATTGGCTTAAAACAATATAGTTTTAAGAAGCCTACTGACGATGAATTCGCCCATGATTTTCTATGGCGCATACATAGTAAAATGCCTGCTAAAGGTGAAGTAGTATTATTTAATCGATCTCATTATGAGGATATTCTAATTCAACGAGTTCATAAATGGATAGATGATGAAAAAGTTCGCTTAAGAATGGAAGCCATTAATTCTTTTGAAGAATTGATCAGCTTTGATAATAATACAACACTACTTAAATTCTATTTACATATATCTTATGAAGAGCAAGAGAAACAATTACTTGAAAGGGTAAATATTCCCGAGAAAAGGTATAAGCATAATGATGGAGATTGGGTTGAGCGAGAGCATTGGGGGGAATATATGAAAGCTTACGAATATGCTATAAATAAAAGTAAAATTCCTTGGCACATCATACCTGTAGATATGCGATGGTACAGGGATTATCTGATTTCTACCATCGTTTTAGAAAAATTAAATGAATTAGATATTTCTTTCCCTACGATTTCTATACCTACAAATTTTAAAGTTAGCTAAGATGGCGGGAAAAGTAAGAATTGACAAATGGCTCTGGGCTATCAGAATATTCAAGTCCAGATCTTTAGCAAATGAACATGTCAGACAAAATAAAGTTAAAGTTGGGGAAAGCATCGTGAAACCTTCTTATGGCGTCGAGGTAGGACAAATTGTTGCGGTAAAAAAAGGGAACTTCAATTTAACATTTCAGGTTGAAAAATTGATTGAGAAGAGGGTAAGTGCTACCTTAGCGCAGGAATGTTATACAGATCTTACTCCTGAAGAGGAATATAATAAATACAAGGATTGGCATATTGGAAAGGGTTCAGGAGAATTCCGTGACAAGGGTCTGGGCAGACCTACCAAAAAAGAACGTAGGGATATTGATGATTTTAAAGATAGAGTATATGATTTTGATGATGTGGAATAACAAAATACAATATTAATAATGAAAATAGCTGTTTTCCCCGGTTCATTTGATCCTATTACGGTTGGTCATATGGATATTGTCACACGAGCCCTGCCGCTTTTTGATAAAATAATAATAGCTATTGGAACGAATACAAGTAAGACTTATTTGTACTCTCTCTCGCAAAGGATTCAATGGCTGGAAGAAGTCTTTAAGGATTACCACACAATCGAAATAGATAGTTTCGAGGGATTAACGGCCAATTACTGCAAAAAAGTGAATGCACGATTTTTATTAAGAGGAATTCGCAACGCCGCAGATTTCGACTATGAAAAAACCATTTCGCAAGTAAATAATATTGTGGGAGAAAATCTCGAAACTGTTTTTTTAATTAGTCAACCAAAATTATCTCATGTCAGTTCTTCTATTGTTAGAGAAATTATAAAAGGAGGCGGAGACGTTTCGATGTTTCTTCCCGAATCAATTAAATTGTAAATTAAATTAAAAAATTATGTCAAACTCAATTTTTGAAGTACCTATAGCGGTTAATGAACCAGTCTTGTCTTATGCACCGGATTCTTCCGAGAAACAAGAATTGGTCAAAATGATCAAGAGGATGAAATCTGAAGAGGTAGATATCCCAATGTTTATAGGTGGCAAGAAAATTTATACTGATAATAAAGTAGAGATACACCCTCCCCACGACCTAAAGCATAAACTTGGCACTTACAACAAAGGAAATAAAAAACATGTCCAAGATGCCATTGACGCGGCCATGTTTGCTAAACCTAGATGGGAGAATATGCCTTGGCAAGACAGAGCAGCTATTTTTTTAAAAGCTGCGGATTTGCTTGCTGGTCCATATAGGGCCAGAATGAATGCTGCTACGATGCTGGGACAATCCAAGAATGCTTATCAAGCAGAGATTGATGCCGTCTGTGAATTAGCAGATTTCTTCAGATTCAATGTACAATTCATGACTGAAATGTATAGCCAACAGCCTGAAAGCCCTCCGGGGCAATGGAATAGATTGGAATATCGAGCATTGGAAGGATTTGTATTTGCATTGACACCGTTTAATTTCACTTCGATCGCTGCAAACCTACCCGGTGCCCCTGCATTGATGGGTAATACTGTGGTGTGGAAACCTGCTGAGACACAAATATATTCTGCATTGATCATTATGGAGATTTTCGAAGAGGCCGGATTGCCTGATGGGGTAATAAATCTGGTTTTTGTGGGTGGCCCTGATACCGGGGATGTAATATTTAATCACAGAGATTTCGGGGGGCTTCACTTTACAGGTTCTACAGGGGTCTTTCAATCGCTCTGGAAAACTATCGGAGAAAATATTTCGAAATACAAATCCTATCCTAGAATAGTTGGAGAGACGGGCGGCAAGGATTTTGTAATAGCTCATCCCAGTGCTAACCCGGTACAATTAGCCACAGCTTTGACAAGGGGAGCCTTTGAATTTCAAGGACAGAAATGTTCAGCAGCTTCCAGAGCATACATTCCTCAAAGTCTATGGGAGGAAACTAAAAAGAACATGGAAAAACAATTAAAGGAAATCAAAATGGGTTCTCCTGAAGATTTTTCAAATTTCGTTAATGCGGTTATTGATGATAAAGCATTCAAAAGTATCACCAAATACATTGATGGAGCCAAGGATTCAAAAGAAGCTGAAATTTTATTCGGTGGGGATTATTCCAAGGAAAAAGGATACTTCATCTCTCCCACTGTCATTTTAACTACTAATCCACAGTATATAACAATGCAGGAAGAAATCTTCGGACCTGTTTTAACCATTTACGTCTTTGAAGATGATAAACTGAATGAAACGCTGGAGATTCTTGACAAAACATCGCCTTATGCACTAACAGGAGCTATATTCTCAAAAGACAGATATGCGGTGGGTGAAATGACCGAAAAATTGAGACATAGTGCAGGTAATTTTTACATTAATGATAAACCGACCGGAGCTGTAGTTGGCCAACAACCATTTGGTGGAGCGAGGGGTTCAGGAACCAATGATAAGGCAGGTTCAATTTTGAACCTTTATCGTTGGGTTTCAGCAAGAACTATCAAGGAGACTTTTGTCACACCGACTGATTATAAGTATCCGTTTTTGGGTTAAACTTTAATGATAATTTAAGCAAAGGGAAGTGGTTTGTATAAATCACTTCCCTTTTATATATTAAGAATTAACTAAAATCTATAGATTTTTCGTTTCCCTACTTACTATCCTTAGCTGAAATTCGATCGAAATAAATAACTATTCCAAAACCAATAAGTCCTATAACTATAGTTGCGATAGTGAAGGGATCACCTTTGTAATTTTGAGGCAGTACATTAGTTTCAGTTAATAATTTTAATTCACCTTCATATCCTTTTAGAATAGAATCGTCAAAATAAACAACATCACCTTCCTCAGTAAGCCATTTTTGTGGATTTCTCCAAGGCCAAATTTTATTGACAGACCCAAGCATAATCCCGCACATGGTCGCTAATGTAATATTCCTATAATTGTTAAAAGCGTAGGAAAGACTTCTCGAAAACAAAATAAGACCCAAAAGACACCCTAATGCAAAACAAAGAATAACAATTATTGCTTGTGTCTCAAATGTCGTAAGTACAATTTTAAGTTGTAGAATGATATACCCATACATGCCTAAGAGTACTAAAATAAAACTCCCTGAAATTCCCGGCAACATCAAAGCAGAAATAGCCAGAATACCTGAAAAAATCACAAAAAACAATGATTCACTACCTCCCGCAGGCTGTCCTACCGTTATTAAATAAGCCAAAACTGTGCCTAAAACCAATCCAATGATCGGCCTTACAGTCCATTGAGTCACCTGCCTTCCAATATAAATTACAGAAGCTAAAATAAGCCCAAAGAAGAAACCCCAAATTATAACGGGGTACTCTTCCAATAAATAGGTGATGGCAAATACTCCTACTACCAAACCAGCAGCCATACCGGTAAATAATGAAAATATAAAAACAAGATCAACTCTATCGCGAATATATTTAAAATCAAACTTTACAAGATGCTTTAAGAGATCTAAATCAAATGATTTAATAACATCTAATAATTTTTCGTAAATTCCTGTAATAAAAGCTATGGTTCCGCCACTCACCCCGGGTATAACCTCAGCCACGCCCATGGCAGCCCCTTTCAAAATAACAGCAACTTTATTCATCTATTTTAATTATCGTGTTCTCGTGTTCTGAAAGATCCGGCTTCTTTCACGGTTTCATCCGGATAAATTAACTCCTTTACCTCCTCCTCTGCCACTTCTTCCACATATAATTCAGGCTGACCGGCATCAATCCAGGCTGACAGCCAAATATTTCCTATGGCAAGTACTGTCTCCCTCATCCTCTTTTCAACCATTCCATTTAGCCCCTCATGATAAGCATTGCTGAAATCAAAACATGGCTGCATAATAGTTCTTCCTAATCGTTCCTCATAGCAATATTGTTGGTCACTCGGAAAATCTCTCGAGAGCTCCTTCTCGATGGTTAGTACAGAATCTACAAGTAAATGACTGTCTAGAGTCATCTTCCAAAAATATTCAGCAGGATTCTCGATATAAAAAGCTTTCCCTACAAAAAAATCATAATTTTCAAGAGCAAAAAGTTCCGGTAAGCGACTTTCCCAAAAAGCATGAATACCTACCTGATCTGTCAATTGACCATTATAATTGGTGGTGGTGTGTAAGGGAACATGGGCATCTCCAATATAATGGCCTATATCTGCGGAATATCTAAGAATTTTAGGGATATCTAAATTTTTGAAAGCACTGACCAATAAATTGTATTGCCTTAGTAAATTGTATGGAAGAATACCATGTTCTGTAAAATGATCCATAGCTACAACGCTTGCATATTTTCCTCCGGGTAACAAGGCTGATACTTTATCTGATGAAAATGTCCATTCTTGTCTGTGATAATTGGGTATTAGAAATCGTCTTACAAAATACATCCATTCATTTTCTGCCACTTTAATTTCACCCGATCTATTATTTCTAAGTGTTTTAATCGAAATTATTGATGAATCCCCGGCAATCACTCTCTTACTGAAATAAAATATTTGTAGCGTATCACCTTGCTCAGACACAGTGGCTAAATCAGTAAACCTACCAATAAAATTTTCCCAATCCCTCGGAACATTATCGAAAGGAAAAGTCCCGTATTGATCCAAATCCATAAAGTGACGAGGTCCTTCCAATGGCACAGCATATCTCCTTTTATCAGGATCTACAGAATGATCACTTACATATTCAATATTCCTCTTGTAAAATTTAATTATTACCGGTGGAAGTGTAAATACTGCCATTTTATTGACAGTTCTATGTCCAAAAAAACCCCATTCAGGGACCACACTCCATGAAATAAAAATAAAAGCAACAAATATTGAGATGATTATTGCTGATTTTTTCATATTAATTCACATTTTTATTCCTATCAAAGAAAGCGGTGTATCCCCAAAGAATTTTTTCAAAAACACCAATTTGAGATATATAAAAATTGCCATCCTTAACAGCTACATAGTATCTAGTTATATCAGAAATAGTTAATTCCTTCTTGCTAATTAGTTCTTTTTCAGTTTCACTGAGCAGAGGGTAAAAGCTAAGATGCTGACTCTTATTATTATCATTAACTATACTGATAGAATACCATGGTTTTGTTTGTTCAACAGAGTCTCTCAATTCATGATCAACTCCCAAAACAGATTCAGCCCCAATTTTCTCAAAATTAATTAAGAAACTTTCAAATATTTTAGAATTAACTGAGGTCGTATTCTCTTTAACTGTTGGATTCAATGGCTTAATTTCATATCCGGAATTAGCCTTTGTCATAACGAATGATTCGCTTGGATTCAGGTTGTAGTCAATGGTAACTGATTTTATATCTTTATAATCGTAAGAAATATAAGTTGGATCATACCACGAGTGCCGTCTATCCTTCCAAAAGTGCATTCTCAAATTCGATGGCGCATTTCTTAATTTAACCACCATAGGTTTAGATTGACCTTCAATAATGGCATAATTTCCATGGCCTCCATCTGAGGAACTTCCCATCATATAGCTTTTCAATTTAGCACCATTAGAATCAAAATATTCTATCAGAATCCCATTTTCAGCTATTGTTTTCAAGGCAGTTTGCTGTGTTGCTTCATTGGGTTCATATTTCAACTCCAGATTCTTCGCCACATCAAAAATACCTGTCATTACAGATGGCTCTACTTTTATACTATCATCAATATACCAAATATCCTTCTTTTTTGTCAAATCGACTGTTTGACCATTACGATGTGCAATAAAAATGCGAGAAATATCGTCCGCATTAGGCACCTTGAAGTCTCTGGATGCATTGATGGCAGCAATCGTAGGATCCGATTTCTTGTTAAAATATTGAATGCCAAATATGGCGATGACAAGAATTAAGACTAATAATAATATTTTTTTCATACTAGATTTTAAATCATTTACATTTTAATATCAATTAACAAAACGCCTCCTTCTAATGAAATTAAATAGGAATCCGAATAAAATAATAAATCCTAAAGGTATTCCAATATTTAATGTTCTCCAATAAGACTTTTCTTCATCTACTTTGCGTAAATCCAAAAGTCTTAATTTAACTGTTTTAGAACGAGCTTCTATAACTCCCCTGTCATTGATAAGATATTCAATAGAATTTATAAATAAAGGTTTATTAGCATAGGTATATTGTTGGGATCGGTTATACCCTAAGGGGCTAACTTCGCCTGTATGGGTATTTACATCATTTCTTATCAAGTCGCCATCCGAAAATATCAAAACCTTTCCCCTTGAAGTAGAATCCTGAAATTCCTGACCTAAATCTATTAAGCCTTGTTTCATTTCAGGAGTGACTCTATTGGTGTAAAGAGAACCAAGCTCCCCTTCTAGTAAAACTCCGACCGGAATGGAAGATTTATTAAAAAGCTCCGGTTTGGGCGGATTTCGAACAATATCAAATCCAAGACGTATAGGTGCAAATTGCAACCTTGAATTTTGTGAAGATCTGAGCAGGATTTCTTTGCTTGTATTTAAGGCCGTTTTGATAGTATCAATAGAACTCACGAATCGAAAGTTTATTCTGTCCAATCCTTTCACAATTGGATGGGAACTGCGTGGTGCTACCACCGGATCGTAAAACCAAGGGAATCTATCCAACTGAGGTTTGCCGGCCTCCCTTCCTACTACCAGGACCAGATCGGAGCATTCCAAATCCATAATTAAGTCATTGTTAACCCGAGCTCCATATTTAAAGAGCATATCGTCTAAATTTAAATCCATCGTTGCGGGCATGTATAAGGAAGTCATGCGCATACTATCAATTCGGGCATTGATTTGATCAATTAAGAAAATCACCTTCCCTCCATTCATAATATACTGATCGATCTTAAACTTGTTTTTATCTGTGAATGGAATCGTCGGCTTAGCTACGATGAGCACTTCTATTTTATTTGAAATCTGGGTGACCGAATCCAAATGAAGGAATTTCGTCGCATAATTTTGACTTACACTTTGAGTGAAATCCGAAACCTCTAATGGATCTAATTCACCATTTGAAGATGTAAAAGCAATTAATTTTCGTTCAACGTCTTTCAATTTCTCAATGGCCGAAACGAATTTATACTCTAACAAACTTATGGAGTTGTTTAAATTTTCTTCATCGGAAATCCCAATTATTTTTTGTTCCAACAAATTAATTATTGTATAAGTAGAACCTTTTCGAATAAAAGCAAAAGGGAATATTTGCTTTTCAGTTATGTTATCATTTGCGCCATATCTCAGATTAATGGGATGGATATTGTCCTCTGCTAATTCCCGTCTAAACTCTTGCACTTGCTCTCGAGTGCCTTCATTCGGGTCAGTAAAATTGTATTCAACGATGGGATTAATATTTCTAAATTGATTCAATAAATCTTGCACTGAAGTTTGTAACCTTTTAAAACCTGCCGGATATGTTCCACCAAGCAAAACTTCAATAAAAATTGGAGTCTCTGTCGATTCAATGGCTTCCTGAGTAGATTCAGTTAAAGTATATCTTTTTTCCTCTGTCAAATCAATCCATGTATAAATATAATTTCCTAAAATATTCAAGGCTAGAACTATCCCAACAACCAAGATAATTTCTATAGATTTTGAAAATTTTCTTCCTATATTTTTCTTTTCTAACACTATACAAAAGATTTTTGAATATTATTATTAACCTGATTTACCATTTCCTACTATCTAGCTTCACTAAAGTTAAATAGAGAAAAAGTACAATAAGAGATAAAAAATATATTATATCTCTACTATCCAATACGCCTTTAGAAATAGAACTGTAATGAAAATCTATCCCAATTTTCTTAACAAATAAATCCCATGTCCCGGCAAAAACCGGAAAGTCACTTACCATATCGAAAATATAATACAAACAGAAACATAATATTAAACTCAAAATAAAACTCACTATCTGATTATTGGTCAATACCGAGGAAAAGATTCCAATAGCACCGAAACTCGCTGCAAGTAAAAAAAGACCGATATAAGATCCCAGCATTTCTCCTGAATCGAGGTTTCCTTTAGGGCTACCTAAATGATAAACACTGTAATAATATACCAAGGTCGGTAATATTGAAAATATAATCAATAAGATTACTGCTAGGTATTTCCCCATTACAATTTGAAAGTCCGTAATAGGCTTCGTGGTAATAAATTCTATCGTTCCTAATTGCTTTTCCTCGGCAAATGTTCGCATAGTAAGCGCCGGTAAGAGAAAAAGAAATAATAAGGGAGCTAAACTAAAATATTGATTTAGACTGGCGTAGGAATAATCTAAAATACTAAAATTGGGAAACACCCACATCATTAATCCAGTCACCATAAAATAAACAAGCAGAACAATATAGCCGGTAAGTGAACTGAAAAAAGAATTTATTTCCTTCCGAAATATACTAATCATTAAGATATTGGTTTGTAGTTAAAGATTGAAATATTTGTTCTATGCTTTTGGTTTCCTTTTGCATCCCCAGGATGACCTCATCTTTATTAGCCGCAATATTAAAAATATCCTTTCGAATATCCTTTGTATGATTAAAATTAAAACTGAATTTATTTGAAGACAATTTATCTATTCGCATCAAACCTTCCAGCACTTTATAATTTTCAATATTGGGTTCAGAATCGAATTCAACAATTATAGAAGATTCACCTTTTAATTTTGAAGTCAAACCTTCAATGCTGTCATTTGCAACCATCTTACCTTGGTTGATAATGATCACTTTGTCACAAAGTGCCTGAACTTCCTGCATAATATGGGTCGAAAAAATGACGGTTTTCTCTTTGCCGACATTTTTTATTAACTGTCTGATTTCGACTAATTGGTTCGGATCCAGACCTGCTGTGGGTTCATCTAAAATTAATACTTCAGGATCGTGAATTAAGGCTTGAGCGAGACCAACCCGCTGTCTATATCCTTTAGAAAGTTGTCCCAATTTTTTATTCTGCTCCACTTCCAGTCCAGTCATTGCAATCATCTCTTTTATCCTAGCTGTTTTGTTTTTGAGATGATGGATACCGGCAACAAAAGAGAGGTATTCTTTGACATACATTTCCAAGTATAAGGGATTGTTTTCAGGCAAATAACCTACCTTCCTCCTCACTTCTAATGATTCCGTCAGTATGTCACAACCCGCAACATTTGCTGTGCCTGAAGTTGGAGATATAAATGTGGTCAATATTTTCATAGTTGTAGATTTCCCGGCACCGTTCGGACCAAGAAAACCTAAAATTTCACCCTTATTTACAGAAAATGAAAGGCTATCAACAGACTTTTGATTTCCATAAAACTTTGATATATTATCGACAACTACTGACATAAATATATTTTCTCTATAATTTGTACCTACTCACGTAACATCAATTTCAATTCAAAAATGTTTATTTTTATCTTTTGAAAGCATCTACGTCAGTACTTCCTATAATTCTAATTTGCAGTCATAAAGATAAGAATTTCAATTACAATCTTCTTTCTTATTAGAATGCATAACTTAATTGAATGTTAAATGATTGACGAAATTGAGCTCGGGGACCAAACATATCTGTCGGCTCTCCCGCTTCATCCTTGATATTGAACTGAATATCGTCATCATAAATTATCTGTGCCAACAAACTTGCTGTCAAGACATTATTAACTTGGAATCTCAATCCTCCCTCTGCATTGACATCAATATTCCCAAACTTTAATAAGTAATTACTGAAAAACTCACCTTTACTAAAAATAAAAATATTTTTAAATACTTCAAAGTCAACATTATATCTTAACAATGAGCCCATTTCAAATCTCACAGCCCCATCGGAATCTTCCGGCATATAAATTGGTCGCAATTCTTCTTTGGCAACAATATTTGTCCTCAAATTTATAGGAGAATAATAAAGGTTAAAGTTCTTGGATGGCAGATTATAATCCAAACCTGTTCCTAAATTCAAAATTCCCGGTGAAAAGAAGTCGTTGATCAAACTTCCTTGCGTTCCATCTGTATTCAAAGTATAGGTACTATATAAACTTGTTCGCAATGATAATAATATCGAAATATTCAAATTATTACCAATGCTATGACTTTCCTTTGCCACTATGTTTACTTCATCTTCATTTTTAATAAATGCATTTCCACCTTGACGAAGAAAACCATGCCGAACAAAGATTTGAGTTTCATGGTTAAATTTCTCTCTGACATAACTAAGGTTTCCATCATATCGCACGCCAAAATTTAGATTATCGATCCCCCCACCTTGCCAATATTCATTAAACGATACTTGTGAAAAGAAAAAAGTAGCTTTATTGACCATAATCCAAAATGGATCAAGAGTAATTACTGGAGCCTCGCTAAAATGATCAGGAGTAATTTGAAAATTACGCTTTCTCAAATAATCACTTTGGACTAAAATTTTGTAAGATTTTTTTTCGAGATTAGTCATTACGGCCTTGCTACCAAAAACGAATATACTTTTATTCGTATCGGTAAATGTAATCTTTATTGGATATTGGATGGGTTTTCCTCCCCGCATAACAAAATCTAATCTTAGTGTATCAGCTTGAGAGAAAAGCTGAAAGGAAAATAATGAAATAATAAAAAGTACTAAAAATCTCATGTATACTTGCTTCGCGAGGTAAAGGTTTATCCGTGATTAAAATCTACTTTACAATAATACAAAACGTAAATATGTCGATTATGATATTCATATTTAATATTTTATAAGCTCTCCGGAATTAATTAATTCCTCCAACTGTTCAATAGTTAAAGCATTTTCAACCCTGTAATTCCCGATAGCAGTTCTGTGCAAGCTATCTAAATAAGCACCACTATTTAGTCTTAGGCCAAAATCATACGCTAAAGATCTAATGTAAGTGCCCTTGCTGCAAACTACTCTAAAATATACAAATGGTAAATCTATTCTTGTAATTTCAAACTCCGGAATATTCACTTCTCGTGCTTCCATTTCAATATGTTTCCCTGATCTTGCGTTTAAAAATGCTCTTTTGCCGTCCTTTTTGATGGCTGAATAAATAGGTGGGATTTGCTTTTGTACACCAATAAAAGTAAGGGCACAATCGTGAATCTGTTGCTCGGAAATATGAGTGATATCGAAAGTTTCGTTAATGTCAGTTTCCTTATCATGAGAAGGTCTAGTAGCCCCTAAATAAAAGCTGCCAATATACTCCTTCTCTTGTGCCTGAATTTCGTCAATGGTTTTGGTAGATTTACCGGTACAGAGAATTAATAATCCGGTGGCTAGAGGATCTAGCGTCCCCGCATGACCTACCTTGAATTTTTTCAAACCGACTTTTTGCGTTAGGCTTCTTCGAATTTTATTAACTACATCGAAAGATGTCCATTCATAAGGTTTATCTAGCAAAAGAGTCTCCCCTTCAGAGAATTTGTAATCTCCAATCCTAAAATTAACCTCTTGCATTTAGTCCTAATTTAATGAAATAATAATGGTGATAAGTCCCACAACAGTACAATAGATAGAGAAATAATACAATTTAGACCTTTTTACTAGTGAAATCATCACCTTGCAGGCAAAAATTCCGGCAATAAAAGCCGCTATAAAACCTGCGATCAAACCAATATTACTGTTTCCGCCTGAAGATGTAAAATCACCTTCCAATAGATCTTTGCACATCTTTCCTAAAATCAGCGGCACGACCATAAGGAAAGAAAATCTCGCCGCCTTTTCCCTGTCAATTCCAAGCATGACAGATGTAGCGATAGTAGCACCGGATCTACTTATGCCCGGAAGCAGAGCAACTGTCTGAGCCAAACCCACTATTACTGCTTCCAAAAAACCAACTTTTTTATGTGTGTTTTTAGCTCTATCAGCCAATAACAATATTAATGCAGTAAGGAGTAAAAATATTCCGACTAATAGCAGTTGTGAATCGAATAAATTTTCCAATTCTTCTTCAAATAAAAGACCCACTATTACAGCCGGAATCATGGAAACTATTATGTAAAGACAAAAAAGAACATATTGTCTTTCGAATTTAAATAAACCTAATACTATTTCTTTAATATCACTTCTAAATACTATAATTGTGCTTAAAGCTGTAGCAAAATGCAGGATAACAGTCATTTGCATACTCTGTTTTGCTGAATCAGAATTTCCAAATATAGCTTTACCGATCTCAAGATGTCCTGAACTGCTCACAGGTAAAAACTCAGTCAATCCCTGGATGATTCCAAGGATGATAGCTTCTAATATTTCCATTAATTAATTTTGTCCCTCCTGAAAATGGCATAAATTTGAACAATCAAACCCGCAATAATCAACATGGGAGCCAATGTTATTCTACGGAAGTTATATATGAGATTCGGATCCCAGGTATCGTCGTCAGGCATTGAACCCCCGATCATTAAAATCAAGCCCAAGACCACAACTCCCCAGCCAATAAGTATAATTGTATAATCCTTTTTCCCAAATATCAAATCACTATTAGATTCTTGAACCACGTTATTTTGATAATTTGACTTTGTGGGTTCGATATTTTTATTTTTTGCCATAAGACTAATCCTTTTTGAAATTCAAAATTAATAAAACATTCTGCTAAAACAAATCATCCATCTTCATTTTAAGGTACCTTCGGACCACTATTAATGTACTTAGACCATTTATTATTACACCCAATACAATCATTCCAGCAAAAGTGGTAAAAATAATATCTTTATTTACAATATTAATAACCTCAGGAATTTGATAATAAAGTGCATACATCAACAAAGAAAGAATACTT
Organism: uncultured Saprospiraceae bacterium; assembly: GCA_937894165.1. GTDB lineage: Bacteria > Bacteroidota > Bacteroidia > Chitinophagales > Saprospiraceae > CALCSX01. The sequence goes on from CALCSX010000031.1 coordinate 43,492, forward strand.
ATGGCTATGATGGCACTTAAAATTCCATGTAGGATACTTTTCCGTATAAATGGCCACGAAATGAAATTAATAGATGCACCTACCAACTCCATATTTTTAATTATCATTCTATTACTGTACAATCCAAGTTTTATGGTATTGTGAATCAGTGTAATAGCTATAATACTTAAAAGCAAAGCTAGAATCAAAAAAGCATAGCCAATCTTTTCTAAATTTTGGGCCACCTCCTCAATAAAAGTTTCTTGAAAATAAACGTCCTTAATTCTAGAATCCAATTGAATTAGTTCTGCTTTTATGGCTCTTAATGAATCTGTGTGTAAATATTCTTCGGAAACATTAAATGTAAAAATATTAAAAAGAGGATTGGCCATTTCACCTAAAAGTAGATCCTCTCCCATTTCATTTTTCAAATCCTCGAAGGCCTCATCCTTTGAAGTGTAAACAGCTGATTGGGGTAAAACACCATTTAATTCATACACCTTCTCGAAGAGTGTTTTTTGATCGGCATCACTTACATCATCTGAAAGTTCTACAATTACGTTAATCTGCTCTTTAAACAATTTGACAACATGTCGAGAATGTAACATAATGATTGAAAAAATTCCCAATAGACCAAGTACCAGTGAGATACTTATTATGGTCAAAAAATAATTTGGTTTTGGTTTTAACCTTCTTTTTGGCGCAACGCTTTCAGCCATTGATATTTAATTTGGAAAACATAATAAAATGCCTCTGCAATAGTAATGAAAAATTCAGTAAGCGAAGATATAATATATAATTATTTTAATTATACGTTAGCTAAAATAAATTAATTTTCTTTTTCCAAAATTTCCTCTGTTTCCGAAATAATTTCTTCAAGACGTATATTTAATTGTTCTTTTTTCACTTCTCGTACCGAATCAGGCTCATTTTTTAGTTTATGATATTCTTCCTCAATCTCCAATTTCTGTTTTTCTAATTCCTTTAATCTATCTTTAGAACTCCGGGTTGATGAGGTGATTGATTCCTTGACCTTATCAAAAAGATTGCCCAATTTATTAATTGCATCGTCATATTTGCCATCGTGATACTTTTCTTTTTCACTCTTGATAACGGTTCCGATAGAATGTATTAATTCCTTAGCATTAGAAATAACAGTTTCTGTAGACTCTTTCTCTTCCGTATCTCCTAAAAAATAGTTGTAAGCAATGATTAAAATCAGGAGTAATATTATAATACGAATCAGGGTTCTCATAGGATAGTTTCAAAGTAATTTAATACAAAATAAAATTTTGAGCACAAAAATTTTATTTTTGCACATCATTTAAAGTAGCAAAAATTGCTATCAGGAACATAGTGGTCGTTAGAAATAAAAGAACATGGAATACAAAGCTAAAGAAATTGAGAAGAAATGGCAAACAAAATGGCAATATAATGGGACTTACCTGACTCCTAACAAGAGTAACAAACCAAAATATTACGTTTTAGATATGTTTCCATATCCTTCCGGTGCCGGACTTCACGTTGGTCATCCTTTGGGATACATAGCTTCTGATATTTTTTCCCGATTTAAGCGCTTACAAGGATTTAATGTGTTGCATCCCATGGGTTATGATGCATTCGGACTCCCAGCAGAGCAGTATGCAATCCAAACCGGTGTTCATCCTGCCCATTCGACAAGCGAGAATATTGTGAAATTTCGCACCCAGTTACAAAATATTGGCTTCAGCTATGATTGGAGCAGGGAATTGAAGACTTCCGACCCTAATTATTATAAATGGACCCAATGGATATTTATAAAATTATTCAAACATTTCTATAATCATGAAACCCAAAAAGCTGAACCTATAGATTCACTTATTTATCATTTTTCTACACAAGGAAGCGAGGGAGTAACCGCCGCGTGTTCTGAAAATTTAGAATTTACAGCTGAAGAATGGAATAGTTATTCCGCAATTGAGAAGGAAGATATATTAATGAATTATCGTCTTGTGTATCGCAAACAAGCTTTCGTCAATTGGTGTGAAGAACTAGGAACTGTACTTGCTAATGATGAAGTGAAAGATGGGGTATCTGAACGAGGCGGCTTCCCAGTTATTAAAAAGCCGATGCTTCAATGGTCATTGCGAACTACAGCATATGCTCAGCGATTATTAGATGGATTGAAAAAAGTGGATTGGCCAACGGCATTGAAAATTCAACAAGAGAACTGGATTGGCAGGTCGGAGGGCGCTACTATCTTTTTTCAATTGGAAGAATACGACGAATCAATCGAGGTCTTCACCACCCGTCCTGATACAATTTTCGGTTCTACTTTTATGGTATTAGCACCGGAGCATAGTCTTGTGGATAAAATTGCAAATCCTGAAAGAAAAGTTGAAATAGATGAATATCGTGAGTATGTCAAATCACGGTCGGATAGAGAGAGACAAAGCGATGTAAAAAAAGTTACCGGCGCATTCACAGGTGCTTATGCTATTCATCCATTTTCAGGAAATAAATTACCGATTTGGATAAGTGAATATGTTTTCGCAGACTATGGAAGTGGAGCTATCATGGCCGTCCCCGCAAATGATGAGAGAGATCAGGCATTTGCGCAGCATTTCTCAATCCCTATCGTTGAAGTAATCGATCAATCCGAGTATACTAATGCCAATATAGAAGACAAGATTGGAAAATTAATCAATTCCGACTTTCTGGAAGGCTTGGAAGTAAAACATGCAATTGCTTTAATATTAGATCGAATAGAAGAGCAGAATTTAGGAAGGCGAAAGATCAATTTTAAATTGCGTGACGCCAATTTTTCCAGACAACGCTATTGGGGAGAGCCTTTCCCGGTGTATTATGATGATCAAGGAATATGTCACGTTGCCTCAGAGGATGAGTTACCTGTTGAACTGCCGGATCTCACAGATTTTAAACCGGCTAAAGATGGCAAGTCTCCTTTAGCAAAGGCTGAGTCCTGGTTGAATGAAAAAGAAGGCTTTATTCGTGAGACAGACACCATGCCGGGCTTTGCGGGATCGAGTTGGTACTACTTACGATATATGGATCCGGCTAATAATGATGCACTTGCCTCCAATGACGCATTGGATTACTGGCAAGATGTCGATCTATACATCGGCGGATCCGAGCATGCTGTGGGACATTTGCTCTATTCCAGAACCTGGCACAAATTCCTTTATGATATAGGCATAGTACCTACTGACGAGCCATTTAAAAAATTGATCAATCAGGGAATGATTCAGGGAGTTTCAGAAAAAGTATATATTTCTAAGCAAGAGCTGGATGAAATCTGGTATTGGAGAAGGGATCAGGAAGATCCTGTGAAAGTGAAATTAATCCAGCCACGAAAAATTGTAGTATCCTCTAACAGAGTTCAATATTATGAAGATAAGTTAGGAACGAATAGTTTTTATCTCTCTTATGTCCCTATAGATCAAGTGAGAGATTACGGATTGTCATCTGACTCTTATCTTGATAATGGAAGTATTTATATTTTAATGCGACAATTTAAAGATTGGTATGACATGATTTATATTGGAGAATATTCCTACTTCAATAGAATTGCTAAACCAATTGAATCTAATCTAGAATTGAATCCACCTCAAATTTTTCCGGATAGAATTTCTGAAGAAATCGATCCAAATAATTTGAGTATATATGTGCAAGATGATATATTTCAGCTTCATACCATCACAGAAGTTGAGAAAATGTCCAAATCGAAATACAACGTAGTAAACCCTGATGATATTTGTGAGGAATACGGAGCAGATACCTTACGTTTATACGAAATGTTTTTAGGACCGTTGGAGCAAGCTAAACCTTGGAACACAGCCGGAATTACAGGAGTTTTTGGATTCCTTAAAAAGTTATGGAAGTTGTATCAAAAGACTATCCTGATGCAGGAGCAGATATCTTGGTAAAAGAAACGCTTAAAAGAATATAATTTTTGAAACAGCTTTATTTATACATGAGGATGATAAGAAGCTCGTTTCCGGTAATTTTTTTCTTATTAATTATCGGAATGGCCAATGCCCAGGAACCTGAACCAACAGACACACTCCCTTTCCCATTCGAAACGGAAACCGGTGGTTTATATTTAGACAACCAGATTACCTATGAAGTAGTTTACGACCCTGTAAACAACCAATATGTATTGTGGCCCAAAGTTGGAAACATCATCGTTTCCGAACCCATTTATCTTTCAAGCCAGGAGTATTTGGATTTGATTCTAAACCAGAACATCAATTCCTATTACCGTGAAAAATCCAGGGCATATGACAACCTTTACCGCAGCAATGCTTTCGGTGACGAGGAAGAAGGTTCGGGAAGTATCATTCCGAGCTTTAAAATCAAATCGCGCGCGTTTGAAACCATTTTTGGCGGAAATGAAATCCAACTGATTCCCCAAGGAACCGCACAATTGGATTTGGGTTTATTTATCCAGAAAATAGACAATCCGCAATTGCTTCCGCAAAACAGAAATACTTTGACCGTAGATTTAAGGCAACGGATTCAGATGAGCGTTTTAGGGAAAGTAGGGGAGAATCTTCAGTTAAGGGTCAATTATGATACCCAGGCCGGATTCGGCTTCGAAAATGAAATGAAGCTCCAGTGGAAAAACATGAAGGATGGTAGTGAAGACGACATCGTTCAGAACATAGAGGTCGGTAATATTTC
>CALCSX010000032.1 GCA_937894165.1 uncultured Saprospiraceae bacterium
CTGCCCGGCTATCACTAGCTCTCCATTGTCACTGTCACAAAAGGCTTCACTCACCTCTACTTCAGCTATCGGAGGTGTATCCCCCACTACCAAGCGTATAGTATCCGATAAGAAGTCACAACCCCAGATGGTATCGATCATATTCACCAGATAATCTCCTTCTGCCAGCCCTGAAAATATCGAATCCGTCTGAGTATAATGCCCTACAAGCTCATATTTTAATCCCCGCCCCCTCATGTGTCTGTGCTTCAAGGTAAAGCCTCCGCTGTATTCTTCTGCGCAAGAGGGATGAGTTCTGTAAATAGTATCTATACTAAGACTAGGGAGGGAGGCGAGGTATTCGGAGGTGGAAGCACCAGTCGAAGGGATGGCGGTAATACCTAGTAATCCAGTTGGGAATAAAGCTATAGTGGTTAAATTTTCAAAGTCATACTTTCTAATTGTATCTCCATGAATAAAAATAACCTCTTTAGTAAGACAATTATCTGAAATAGCAGCAAAGCCATGCGAAAACATATGATCTTGATTATCAATAAAAAAAGAATCGATAAAAGATTTGGATTCTAAATCGTATAAACGCATCATTCTATTAGTAGTTAGAGGCGGAAAGTCACTTGTTGAAAATAACAAATACCCATCGAAAAAAGTTAAATCCCTACCGCATTCAAAGTGAAAAGAATCTAATACTAGGGATATTTGATCTTGTGGATTAAAAGTAATTAACCTTGAAACTTTCGTCTCATAATTTATTTCTGTATAAAATAATTGATCTTCAAAGTCTACTGTTAGTCCAAAAGTATGATAATTTATATTGAATCCTTCAGTAAATTCAATAAATTCATTACCACAGAAACCATGGTTAAATGTATCAATAAGTTCACGATTAACACTTATTTCTGATCTGTTATGAATGTAGTAAACATGACGTTCAGAAGATATAGTAGCATCATTAGAGGCCAAAATAGAAGTTGTAAAACAAAGGAATTCGATTGATTCTAATTCTAAATCCGCAAAATATTGAGAACCATTAAAAGAAGTAAATAAATACTTTTGTTGACAATTTCCCTCACAAAAAATTAGAAAAAAAAATATAATAATTGTTGCAATTCTAAAAACAAACGTTATATCTTCAAGAAATTTATTTACAAACGAAAAATTTAAATTATGCGAAAAATTAAACATTTTATCACGATTTTGCCTCTAATATATATACATATATAGGTAATTTCACAACTTTATCCGCACAAAATCCGGCAGATATTTTCGCAGATTCAATTATGCTGAGGGTAGAAGGACTTCTAATGTATGATTCATATATGGAAGGTCCCTTTGATGATGGTATAGATACCACTTTAGCCGCAGCACATTTAACCAAATACTATTACAAAAGTATTATGATTCGATTGAGCCAATGAGTTCTCCTCCGTTAGTGGACAAATGTTACAATTCACATTTTACTCTTTCGTCTCCATCCAGTACTACTTTGGAGGGGTGGCAAATGTTTGATGGCACGAGGAAAAAACTTAATCCTTTCAATCCTCATGGAGATATAAATTTTATCCCACTACCAGAAAATGCAGTGCCAGATAATTCGCATTCCCATTCTGGTTGTCATTTTGACCTAAATCCCTTGAACAACTGCACATATGGTGATGCTTCCCATGTTTACAATCTAAATTTTAATTCAATTGAAATATATAACGGTGAAAATGATGAAGAGTTAACAGCAGGATTAATTTCTACTTTAACTCCTAACGGCAATAGATCTATCAGAATAAATAACGGATTTTGGAATTTTCATGTTAATACTATTAGGCGTAGTTTTGAAGTTGATTCTTGTAACCAATTTTTAACATTTTCTTATGCAATGGTAATGCGAGATCCAAATCATAGTCATGATTTACAACCATTTTTTGGAGCGTACATTTTAGATGAAAACATGGAGTTGTTAGAAAGCAAAGTATATGTTTCAGACAAGGATAATCCTTGCTTCAATGTAATATCCAATTTTGGACCCGTGGTCTACAGGGATTGGACATGTGATTATTTTGATTTGAGACCCTACCAAGGTCAAACTCTTATTTTAGACTTTATGGCTTCAGATTGTGGTGAAGGAGGACATTTTGGTTATGGATATGTAGGAGATATCTGTGACACTTGTTGTGTCCCTAAAATTTCCTTTGAACTTGATTCTATTCCATCCTCAGGCATCTGTGAAAATAAAAAAATATGTGTTTCAGCATCAGTGGGATGCGATAGTGAATTAATTGATAATTGTGTTGGAGAATTGCCTTACAATACAGATACACTAAATCTTTATATTTATGATTCCTCGACAATGACTCTTCATTTCTTTAAAGACTTAGTAGCTGAGGATACTTCCATGTGTATAGATATAGCACCCTATCTTGCTGAATTCCATGGAAGTACCGTCGATATTTATTTTAGTATATTTAATGAATTAAATTGTGCTATTGACACAATTTATTCTGATACATTGACTGTAAATGTTGATTTGCCAAATATGTTAAGTCATGAACTTAATGCTTCCATAACTAATCACCCTTGCTTATTAGGTAGTAATTATAGTCCACGAGTAAGTAGGGTTGATAATTTTAGAATCGATTATCCAAGTGGTTTTAGATTCTGCACCGAGTCAGAATTAATTATTGAAGGATCCTCCTTCCAAATTAACAGACCTTCTGAATTTAGGAATATGCCTACTTATTTGGAAATAGGAG
>CALCSX010000033.1 GCA_937894165.1 uncultured Saprospiraceae bacterium
TTTGAAACTTACGGTATCTTAGGCGTGGGATCCGTTGAAAATACATTTTCACCAATAGAAGGTTCTTCTAATCTTGGCACATTAAATGCAGGTATCTTTAAAGCCGGAATTCAACCAAACTTAGGTTTTTCTTCCAGATTTTTCACAGTCGCCATTTCATCTCGAATTTCGGTTCTCAGTTATTCAAATATCGAAGGGGACCTTATTTTCGGGGGAGAAAATCAGATCGAATATTTAAATAACAATAAATCAAATGTACTATTAGAGCCGGCATTAACAATCAGAGCAGGACTTGAAAAAGCTAAGTTGCAACTTCAATTTTGTCGTAGCTTTAATCTTAGCAACAAGGATTTTTTACAAGAGCAATCCGTTTTGACTTTGGGTGTAAATTTTAATATATTTTAAATTTATCCAGAAATTCGAGAATATAATTCGATCTTATTATATCTAATAATAATGAGATCGAATTAATATGCAATAAAATTAAATGTATTTTTGAAAATACGCATAATTTCAATTCTATTTAGTCTTCCAATTAATCCTTTCTATTCAATTTATGGATTTATTTAATTTCTGTATAATATATGTACGTCCTTAGTATATTAAATTACATATTTGTTTTAATTATTAACCACTGATAATATGTTAATTATGAAAATTTATAAATACTGAAATGATGGTTTGGCATAGAATTTGTTGTATTATTAAAATATGTAATATGAAAAATTCTTTATTATGAAAAATTCACAGACAACCGCCGCACTTATTCTAGGAATTATGCTTGTCATGATTAGCATGGCATTTACCTCCGCGCTTAAAATCATACCCTATGAGAGGTCATTACTCACAGCGAAGGAGAAGGCATTGATATCCAATAAAGATGTATTGGTATTTTTTACCTCCCGCGAATGTAACCCTTGCAACGAAATAGAGAAACTTATCAATAACGATGAAGAGATAAATAGTATAGTCGATGACAAATTGCACTGCGCCAGAATCGACGTGGACAATTTCGACGGGAAAGCTACCCAGCAAAGATATGACGTCAGAGCCTTACCGGCCATGGTGATTATCGACAGCAGGGGGAAGGTGAAGTCGAAAAAGGAGAACATTTCCAGCGTCCGAGAAATTTCAGAATTTATAGTGAGAATGCCTGTTTATGACGAGACTACCTTCGTTAGAGAAACGCCGAAACCGGTAGCAAAAACTGAATCATCCGCCCCTAAGAAAACCATTAAAGAGGAAACAATCCGAGAAATCCTACCGGAAATAGGAACTGAATCCAACTTCGCCGTTCAAATAGGCGTATTTGGTAGCAAGGCTAATGCGGCGCAAATACAGAAAAAAGCAAAAGAAAAGGGTTTTACCGACATTTATCTGATTGAGGAATTTGTAAATGGTAAAAATATAGTTCGCGTCTATTGTGGAAGAAAAATGTCTAAAGAGGCTGCTGAAAGCGTTAAAACAAAATTGGAAAGTGCCGGGATAAACGGTTTCGTTAAAAACTTATAAACAACAAATTTAGTGCGAATATTAATCAGAAATGCGAGTTCAATGTTTTTGGCAGGCGTAGGCAAGCCAATATTGAAAGGTGCAGAGATGAGATCAGGTTTTGAAGTCCAAAATGCTTGGATTTTAATTGAAAATGGTAAAATATTAGATTTCGGTACTATGGAAGAGGGAGAAATTCCTTCGAATGCCGATGAAATAATAGATTTGAAGGCGGGACAATTTATTTTACCCGCTTGGTGTGATTCTCATACACATATCGTCTATCACCAAAGTCGAGAAAGAGAATTTGTAGATAGAATTAATGGACTTTCCTATGAAAAAATAGCTGAGAATGGCGGGGGAATACTCAATTCTGCCGCCCGATTGCAGGAAGCGAGTTTCGAAGAATTATTTGAGCAGGCTGAGCGAAGGCTGTTGGAAGTGAGAGCTATGGGGACCGGCGCGATTGAAATAAAATCGGGATACGGTCTTTCCACCGATTCAGAACTAAAGATATTAAGAGTTATAAGAGCCTTGAAGGAAAAATATGCAATGCCTATCAAAGCTACATTCCTCGGCGCTCATGCCTTTCCTCCCGAATTTCGAGAGAATAAGGAAGGATATATCAAATTATTGATCGATGAAATGATCCCAATGGTCAGCGCTGAAGGACTCGCTGATTATATTGATGTTTTCTGCGATAAAGGCTTTTTTACAGTGGATCAGACGAGAAGGATATTGGACTGCGGGCATAAATATGGATTAAAACCGAAAATTCATGCCAATGAGTTAGCTAATTCAGGAGGTGTTCAAATTGGCGTTGAAATGGACGCCATTTCGGTGGATCATCTGGAATGTATTTCGGAGGTAGAGATAGAAATATTGAGGAAAAGTACAACTATCCCAACTTGCTTGCCGGGAACTTCTTTTTTTCTTGGAATCCCCTACGCCCCTGCCAGAGCTATGATCGATGCAGGTTTGGGCGTCACACTAGCAACAGATTACAATCCGGGCTCCACGCCTTCAGGAAATATGTCCTTGCTTCATTCATTGGCTTGTTTAAAGATGAAGTTGTTGCCTATTGAAGCTATTTCGGCGACTACTATCAACGGAGCAGCAGCGATGGAGATAAGCGGGCTGGCAGGAAGTTTAGACAAAGGAAAAATAGCGAATCTTATTATTACAAAACCTATATCTTCTATCGATTATTTGCCTTACGCTTATGGATCGGATAATATTTCTAGGGTTATGATTAATGGTCAATGGGTTTAGAAAAATTATATATTTTCTAAATTTTTAGATAGTACAATAGATAAAATTTCAAGTCGTTTTTGGTGTGTTACTTCAATAAGGAGGATTTAAAGGTAAGAATTTACCCGAAAACCCTCTAAAACCCTTAAAAGTGTTAATGTTAGTCAGTTCAAATTAATAAATTGACTAATATGACAATATTTTATATATTTTTGTGAAGTAATTATTAAATTCAAATAGAATTCATGTATAAAAGTCTATACGATAGGAAAATAATCACCTTTATCTTCTTGTTTTTCACCGGATATCTTTTGGGTCAAAATGCCAGTCCTATCATTACAGAGGGAATTGGGAAAGGTGCTGATAGGTCTACTTGCAGCGTACAGTCAGCCGGGAGTATTTACTTTGGGAATCAAGCCGGATTCAGTAATGATATCAATCCGGACACTTTTTTTCTTTGTTTTGGAGATGAATTCTATACCTTTCATAATGGCGATCAGGATTTTTCAGGAGATACTGATCCCGGAACTCCCGGTGGAATAGGCTATGCTTGGTACACTGCTCCACCTACAGCTACTGGACCGATGCTTTCTGATGTTAAGGCTGATCCCAATTTGTTTACTCATTCCAGTGTGCCGGGGGAGGACATGATCGTGTATGTGGGTAAGCAAAATGGACAGGCAAGGTTTGCAAATAGATTTATCACGCCGGGTGTAACTTTTAATGATTTTTACAATGGAGGCGCTCCCGCTCAGTATTGGTTTGCACCGATCACATTCGATCGATTGGATGGGAGTACGGCTGTGTATGAAGATGGGGATAATTCTTGTATCAATGCGAATGTCGATGATGCTTTTTCAGTAGTCTATCTCAATCCGATAAGAGCTAATAATTTTTCTATACCTACCAATAATAATGGTAGTTTTACTATTACCGGTGGTTTCCCGGAGTTCGATAATTCTGATAATTATAGAATTATCATTATCCGGCAAGCGAATAATGAAGTGATATCTGTCATTAATGACCCGGATATAACACATGGAAGTACCGTCGACTTTACTGTCCCGGCAAATGGTTTTTATGAAGTTATAATTTCGGATGGAAAATCATGCGCACATTCTTTTGTTTTCAGGTCGCCTTTTATCGAGGGAGGACCGACCGTTACTATTAATAATGTAAGTGCAGAGCCTGATGAAACGATTTGTATACCAATTTTTGTAGAAAACTTTAATAATATAAATGCATTTCAAAGCAGTATATCTTGGGATCCATCTGTTCTTCAGTTTGTTAGTTTTAATGGCATAGAATGGATAGGTACTGTAGGTTTTAATGGAGATGTAGACAGGGGTAATATACTTTTTTCAGCAGGAAATTCCAGTGACGATGGGGTTACCATCCCTGATGGAGGTATTTTTGCTGAAATTTGTTTTACTGTGATAGGCAGACCCGGAGATTGTACCCCTCTTCAATTCAATTCTGACTTAACTACAATGGAAATAGCTGCAAATTTCGAGGAAGTTTCAGCAATTTTTGTAGATGGACAATTCTGTGTGAGAGCACCTTCTGATTTGAGAGTTTATTTGACCAGTTGTGGGACATTAAGTGATCAGGGGAGTATGAGTTTTGAAATGTATGGCGGAGTTCCGCCTTATGATTGGGAACTTTTAGATGCAGGAATGAATGTGGTTGAATCAGGGACGACTTCCAATGATGGTATTATTACTACAGTGAGTGATTTGACAGCAGGAACCTACACCATAAGAGTGAATGATGGACAAACAGGATTTGTACAGGCTGTTGAGGATGTGTTGAGTCAGGAAGATTTTTCAATCGTTTCCATTGATGCAATCGATCCTAATTGTGATGGCACACCCGATGGATCGATAACCATTGTTTTGGGCGGTGTAAGTGGTGAAGATCCATTTATTGAATGGTCCAATGGTTTGTATGATGTTATGACTATTGAAGATTTAGCTACAGGAATATATTCAGTGACTGTAAGTAATGAACAAGGATGTGAAGTAAGCGAGGAGATTGATTTGAATGGTGCAGAGTTTGAGTTAAATGAACCGGTTATTTCTGATGCAGCTTGTGCCGGCTCAAATACAGGCTCTGCCACTATCGAAGTAGTAGACCCTATGCCGGGAGATAACTACACTTTCGTGTGGGAGGGTGGCCCTACAGAAATGGGTACTTCCTCGACCTATACAAATTTGGAACCCGGGACATACAGTGTGAGTGTTTATGATTCCAATGGATGTTTTTTGGAAGAATCTATGGTCGTTGGCGGTGAAAAAGAAATTACAGCTGTATTTGAGATGACTGAACCACTTTGTTTTGGGGATGAATCAGGACAAATTAGAGTTACTGCGGGTTCAATCCCGGCAAATCCTAATGGAACTATATACACATTTAATTGGTCAGCTAACACGGGCAACCTAAGTTCTACCGGACCTATAAGCATAGCTAATGGACTAAATGCAGATGTTTATTCTGTGACCATAACAGATCCGGATGGTTGTCAAGGTGAATTTACGCAAGTTCTCAATGGGCCGGATGAAATAATTATAGAAGAAGTGATGGTTTCTCGTCCCAATTGTGGCTCTTCAGATGGAGTGATTGAATTGTCCGTTTCAGGTGGCACACCCGGATACAATACCAGTTGGAATACTGGAGAAAATACTTTACGGATTGAAAATTTGTCTTCAGGAGAATATATTTTTACTGTTATTGATGATAATAATTGTACAGCGGAGGTCAGTTATTTATGGGATCAGGATGGTGCGGAAGTGGTATTTGATTCCACTCCTATAACTTGTCCCGGCGACACTGATGGATCTATTACAGCGACTATCAACCCCGGAAGCAATACAATTACAAATATTAGTTGGTCAGCAAATGCAGGGACGCCACAGACTATTGGAAATATGTCTACAGTAAATAATTTGGGCCCCGGAATTTACGAACTGACAGTGGAGGATAGTGGGGGCTGTTCCGCTACTTATGAATTTGAAATCGAAAACACCATTTCTGCCTTTGTTCAATCTGCAAATTTGATTGAACCGACTTGCGCGGGAAGTAGGGATGGGGAAATTGGAGTTACGATTGGAGGATCGAATGCACCTTTCACAGTGACTTGGCCGGATTTGGGATTGACGGGAAATATTGTTTCGGGTCTTTCAGCAGGTCTATACAATTTAGAAATTAGGGATGCCAATGATTGTGATGTAGTTTTCGATGCTTATATTTTAAATGAGCCCGATTCTATAAACGTTGATTTTGTAGAAGATTTTCCGCTTTCCTGTGATGAAAGTGTTTGCAATGGCGTGTTGAGAGCCGTAGCAAGTGGGGGAGCAGGAATGTATTCGTTTACCTGGTCGACCGGTCTTACTGAAGGAGGTACGGAATCAATAATATCGGACGTGTGTTCTGACAGATATATGGTGACGGTGAGTGATGGGACATGTTCCTACGTTTATGAATACAATTTTTTCCCGGAAAATGATATAGTTTTATCGGATGTAGACATTACAAATGTTTCTTGTTTTGGTGAAAGTGACGGTTCTATCAGTGTGACAGCTTCCGGAGGAACAGAACCATATATTTATGAATGGTCAGGATTCACAGGATCAAATTATCAAAATTTAAGTGCCCGGGAATATCTGCTTGTGGTAAGGGATGGAAATAATTGTAGTCAAGGTTTTTTATTGGAAGTGGAAGAGCCTGATTCTTTTTATGTTGAGATTAATGAGGAACAAACCAATAATGTTACCTGCGGAGATAATATGGACGGGATGATTACATTGAATACGTTTGGTGGCAACGCAGGAACTATAACCTACAATTGGACTCCGAATGTTTCCAATAGTAATATTGCCTCTAATTTGGATGTAGGCTCATATAATGTGGTGATCGTAGATAGCAGAGGATGCATAAGTGTCATTGATCATGAAATAACTGGACCCTCTCCCATTGAATTTTCCATACCCATACCTGATGAACCTATGTGCAATGGTGAATTGACTTTGGTAACAGTAGAATCGGCTTCAGGTGGCGTCGGGCCTAATTATACTTTTTCAGTAAATGGCAGTCCTCCTCAACCTGTTGGATCATTTATCCCAGTGCCGGGAGGGACTTCACATAATATTTTGATTTTCGATAGTGTAGGTTGCTCGGTAGATACAACATTTACAATTAACCAACCTCAGGGAATAGTTATTTCGCTTCCTGAAGAGATCGTCATCAATCTTGGCGAGGATACTGAGCTTAGACCAATCGTCAGTTCTCTACTTCCGATTGACAACTATCAGTGGACGCCGGGCAATTCGCTGACGGATCCGACAGCTATGATAACGAGGGCCGGTCCTTTTACGGATCAGAATTATGTTATCACCGCTACGGATGTGAATGGATGTACCGGCTCGGCAAGTGTTTTAGTGAGGGTTAATAAGGTGAAGAATATATTTGTCCCGAATGTTTTCTCTCCTAATTTTGATGGGAGCAATGATGTCCTAATGGTATTTCCCGGCCCTGCTGTCAGTAGAATATTAGGTGCAAGGATATTTAATCGTTGGGGTTCTGAAGTATCGTATGTACCCGAATTGACTTTGGACAGATTGGGCATTCCTATTTGGGATGGGACGCACAATGGCACGCCTGTTGATGTGGGTGTATATGTTTATGCAGTTACTGTTGAATTTGCGGATGGTGAGTTGGTGGTATTTAAGGGAGATGTGACGGTACTAAGATAAAAATAATTTTGGGAAAATGCACTAATCGATGTCGCTACATAATTTGACATCATCCGAGGTCATTGTGTTAGTGTGAGGATATTTTGAGGTATTAATGTGTGTTATAATTTTTAAGGAATTTAAGCCGGTCGATTTTCGAACGCGTGATTTTAGTGACATGTGGGTCGGAAAGTGCCAATAGATCGTGTTTTTAAAAACTCAAGATTTTCTTTTTATAATTCCAATACTAAGTAGCATACCCAGAAATTAGACTTTTCTGAAGAAATATATTCATTTTTTATCTTTTGAGAGCACACATCTTATAGTTAGCATTAATTTAATTTCAATACAGATGTATATATATTATATTTTTTATACATTTGTCAA
>CALCSX010000034.1 GCA_937894165.1 uncultured Saprospiraceae bacterium
AACTAAAATAATGATGATGTATCAAATCTACCTTCCCATTCTAGCAATCCTGTTTTTTTCCACTACAATTCAAGCACAATTTGTTGATTTTTCCTTTGAACATTCAGAAAAAGAGTATACTTCATTAGTCGGAGCGACTGATATAACAGGTAATTTTATAAATGTAGAAGATGAATATTATGAATACAATTTTGGCTTGGAAACGCCGGTAAATATAAACACTAGAGATGGCATAATTTCAATGGATTCTGTAGTTATTGTTTCAACTGAAATGGAAATGTACTTATACGAAATGCGTCGTGAAATCAGCAAATACACTTATTATGATTTCTATCCCTTTGATTTTATTCTTGGATCAACCCAAAGCTTAGGAATAGCTGAAAATCGAACAGAAATTTATTATTTGTGTTAGAATGACATTTCCTATTTTGAATTTAAGAATATGAACTATTTTGATGAAGATTTTCGGGAAATTGATGAAGATGCTAGATTTACTTTTACGATTTCTATCAGACATTCAGATGGACATACTACATACCAGTATGGACCTTCAGAATACGATCCTGCAATTTTTGAGACCATTGTAAGGAATATATTTATTGGCTTAGATGTGTACCACTCGATATTTTCTCAAGGGATATATCAAATCGGTGTTGTCATTGATACATTAGATCAAGTTCAATTAGGTCTTTATTCTAGTTATAATAATACAATTGAAGCGGGATTATCCTATTTTCCGATTGAAACTACCCTCTACTCATTTTCTCTTGCTGAACCCACCTCCCAAAGGCTTCACTCCATTGATTTAGAAGCTCATATATTCCCTAATCCGGCTTACAGCGAACTGCATATTAATTTCGATAAGCAAGATTTAAATGGCAATATAGAAATATACAATTCATCCGGTCAATTGATTCTTTCTAATTTACCTTTGACGAACCAAGTCATTCCGGTCGGTGACCTCCTTCCCGGTCTCTATACAATAAATTTGATTACCGACTAAGGCTTTCAATCAATGAAATGGTTGAAGATTTAGTTTCTAACATTCTAATATTTATTTTACTTTCGGGTCAGACTGTTTGGATTAAATAATTTAAAAATATATCTTTAATAATCTTAATAAAAATTAACCTGCCATGAAACTACTACTACCCCTACTATTTCTCATAATTGGTAATACAAAAATAATTGCACAGGTAATTAACATTTCTTTCGAGCACTATGAAATGGAATACCCATCGCTTGTTGGTGCAACTCACTTAACCGAAAATTTTTCTATAGAAGATTGGGAATATGAAAACATTCTATTAGATTTAGACGTGCCTATATATATGGAAAGCAACGAAGGTGGTTTGGAATATTATATTGCAAATATTTCTCCATTTGGATTTGTGGAACTTAACGGTGCAAACATTACAACTTTTGATTTCGCTGATCTTAGATTAGTTCCCCTTGATTTAATCATGAGTAATACTTATAATGAAGAATTAAATGATAATCATACTGAAATATTTTATTTATTTCAAGATAGTATATCATATATTGAATTTAAAAATATTACATTCAGTTACAAAGAATTTTTAGAAATATCACCGGAAGCCAGGTTTAATGTTATTGTTGCGATAGATCATAGAGATGGTAATATTAAATATTTTTATGGTTCCTCTAATTATCCTGCTAACATTTTAGAGGATTTCGATGAGGTATTATGGGTGGGTATAAATTTTTTCTATGAAAGACAAAATAGTAGTTCTCAAACTTTAGGCATTTTAGAAAACGACCCTACAAACCCTGACTTACAGATAATTATTGACCCTACAGTACCGGATTGGAATGGGATGTTTGATTATCCTTCAGAGAATTC